>USQZ01000011.1 GCA_900556975.1 uncultured Clostridium sp.
TAATAAATAATAAATAATAAATAATAAATAATAAATAATAAATAATAAATAATAAATAATAATAAATAAATAATAAATAATAAATAATAAATAATAATAAATAAATAATAAATAAATAATAATAAATAATTAATAAATAATTAAATAATAATAAATAATAAATAAATAATAAATAAATAATAAATAAATAATAAATAATAATAAATAAATAATAAATAATAATAAATAATAATAAATAATTATAATAAATAAAAAGGTAAACTGGATAATAAAATATTAATTTAATTTTATTTTATAAATAATTTTAAATTAAAATAAAGAGCTATCTAAAATCGATGGCTCTTTATTTTGTTTTTTTATTTGCATGAACTAAGTTTTGATTTTGCTTTAGTTGTGTTTTCTTTTTTTATTTCTTTTTTTTCTTTTTGTTGCATTTTTAAGTTGTCTTTTGCTACTGTCATTAGCAATTTAATTCTATTTGTTTGGTTTGATTCACTTGCTCCTGGGTCGTAGTCTACTGGTGTTATGTTAGCATTTGGATAAGTTTCTCTTATTGTTTTTATTACGCCTTTTCCAACTATATGGTTTGGTAGACATGCGAATGGTTGTACACAAACAATGTTTGGAATACCATGTTCAATATATTCAATCATTTCTGCTGTTAGGAACCAACCTTCACCTGTTTGGTTTCCAATTGATAATATTCCTTTTACCTTGTCTTCTAGATGCCAGATATCACATGGCGGTAAGTAGTTTTTGCTTGATTGAGAAAGAGCTATTTTAAGGTCTTTTTCAAAGATGTCGATTAATTTTATTGCAGCTCTGAAAATTGTTGCTTTGGCTTTGTCAATTTTTAATAATTGATTAAATGTTATTTTATGTGTTGCAATAAATTTAACGAATCCCATGAAGTCTGGTAAGATTACTTCAGCACCTTCTTGTTCTAAGACATTAGCTACAAAGTTGTTACCAAATGGGTGGTATTTTATTAATACTTCACCAACAACTCCAACTTTTGGCTTTTCAACAGTTGTGTCTAATTCTATTTTTTCAAAGTCATTTACCATATCGTAGATACTTTGTTTAAATTGCTTACTGTTTGATTTTCTAACGTATTTTTTGCATTGTTCTAACCATTTTTCGTATACTTTTTGTGTTTCGCCTTTATTTACTTCATAAGCTCTGTTTTTCATTAACATCTTTTGTAGTAAATCACCGTAAATAACACATTTGATAAGTCTTTCGGCCATTCCTAATGTTATTTTAAATCCTGGCATTTTTTCCATACCAACTACGTTGAATGATATTACAGGTACTTGTGGAAATCCTGCATCTTTAAGAGCTTTTCTGATGAATCCAATATAGTTTGTAGCTCTACATCCGCCTCCAGTTTGAGACATTATTAGCGCTGTTTTTTCTAAGTTATATTCACCAGATTCAAGTGCTTCAATCATTTGACCTGTTGTCAAAATTGATGGATAGCATGCGTCATTGTTTACATATTTTAATCCTGTTTCTACTGTGTGTGGAGTGCAATCTCTTAAAAGTTTTATGTTATAACCGCATGCTTGTACGGCAGTTTCTAATAATTCAAAGTGTATTGGTGCCATTTGTGGCATTAATATTGTATAATTTTTTCTCATTTCTTTTGTGAAGATTACTCTGTTTAGTTCATAATTTCCATTTGGTTCGCAAGAACGTACTTCTTTTTTCTCTTTTATTTTTTTGTTCATGCTTGCTAATAAAGATCTTATACGTATTCTAACAGCGCCTAGGTTGTTTACTTCATCGATTTTTATTAAGGTATACATGTTGTCATAGCTTTTTAATATTTCTTCTACTTGGTCAGTTGTAACGGCATCTACACCGCAACCGAATGAGTTTAGTTGAATTAATTCTAAGTTATCGTGTTGTCCTGTATATTCTGCAGCTGCATATAGTCTTGCATGGAATACCCATTGGTCAACAACTCTTATTGGTCGTTTGGCTTCTGTTTTTCTTGATACGCTATCTTCTGAAAGAACGCAAAGTCCAAGGCTTGTAATTAATGTGTCTATACCATGATTTACTTCTGGATCAACATGATATGGTCTACCTGCTAATACAATTCCACGAAGGTCATGTTCTTCCATATATTGCATTATTTCTGTTCCCTTTTTATCAACGTCATCTTTGAAGTGCTGGTATTCTGCTTCTGCTTTTTTAGCTGCTGATAATAGTTCCTTTTTAGTGAAGTTGTATTCTTTAAATTCTTCTCTTTCTAAGATTACTTCTGTTAAGTGTTTTGCATCAAAAGGCAAGAATGTATTTATGAATTTTATATCATCTGATTTTAATTCTTCAACATTATTTTTTAATACTTCAGGATATGATATTACAATTGGACAGTTGTAATGGTTATTTGCTTTTTTGTATTCTTTTCTAGAGTATGGAATACATGGATAGAAAATTGTTTTAATTCCTTTTTCTATCAAACTTATTATATGACCATGTGTTAGTTTTGCAGGGTAGCATACGGATTCAGAAGGCATTGATTCCATTCCTTTTTCGTATGTTTTTCTTGTACTTTTTTCTGAAAGTATTACTCTAAATCCTAAGTTAGTTAAGAATGTGAACCAGAAAGGATAATCTTCGTACATATTTAAAACTCTTGGTATACCAATTGTTCCACGATATGCTTGTTCTTCTGATAAAGGTTCATAACTAAATAGACGTTCATATTTGTATTTATACATATTTGGTAAATTTTTATTTTCTGTAACTCCGCCACTTCCTTTTTCACAGCGGTTTCCAGAGATGAATGATTTACCATTACTGAATTTGTTTATTGTTAATAGACAATTATTTTCACATCTTCCACATCGTACTTGTGTTGTTTTTATGTCTAATTGATCTAATTCCTCTGTTTTTAAAATAGTTGATGTGTATTCCATGTCAAGGTTTGCTTCGTATTGTTCTTTTGATAATAGAGCTACACCATATGCTCCCATAAGTCCAGCTATGTTTGGCCTTATTACATTTTTTCCTACTATTTTTTCAAAGCTACGAAGAACGGCATCATTATAGAATGTACCACCTTGTACAACGATGTGATCGCCTAAAGTGCTCATATCACGTACTTTCATAACTTTTTGAATTGCATTTTTTATTACTGAATATGAAAGACCTGCTGAAATATCTCCAACACTATAGCCTTCTTTTTGAGCTTGCTTTATTTTTGAATTCATGAATACTGTACATCTTGAACCTAAGTCTACAGGTGATTTTGACTCAATTGCTGCTTTAACAAAGTCTTGAATTGAAATATTTAAGCTTTTAGCGAATGTTTCGATAAATGATCCGCAGCCAGATGAACAAGCTTCGTTAAGCATGATGTTATCTATAACGTCGCCTTTCATTTTGATGTATTTCATATCTTGTCCACCTATGTCTATTATACTTGTAACTGTCGGCATGAATTTTTTTGCAGCTGTATAGTGTGCGATTGTTTCTATTTCGTTTAAATCTATATTTAAAGCTGTTTGAATTAGTTTTTCACCATATCCTGTAACGCCTGCATAACGTATGTTTGCTGTTTCAGGTAATTGTTCATACATTTTCTTAAGCATTTTTATAACGCTTTTTAATGGATTTCCTTCATTACTTCCATAGTCTGAATATAATAAATTTGAATCTTTATCTATTAAAACTAATTTTGTTGTTGTAGATCCTGCGTCAATTCCTACAAAGCAGTCACCTGTATGTTTTTTTAGTGATTTAGTTTTTATTTTATCTTTATCATGACGTTTTTTAAATTCTTCATATTCTTTATCATCTTTGAATAGTGGCTCTAAAGGTACTGTTGTTGTATCTTTAGATTTTTTCAAATTTTTAATTTTTTGTTTTAATTCTTGATTTGTGAAAACTGGAGAATTAAGTGAATCTAAGGCTGCTCCTTTTGCAACTAGTAAGTGTGCATTTTCTGGAACTAGAATCTCATCATCTTTAAGTTCTAGTGTTTCAATAAATCTTTTTCTTAGTTCTGGTAAATAGCTTAATGGTCCACCTAAAAATGCAACTTTACCTTTAATTGGTCTACCGCAAGCTAATCCGCTTATTGTTTGATTAACAACGGCTTGAAAGATTGATGCTGCGATATCTTCTTTTCGTGATCCTTCGTTTAAAAGTGGTTGAATATCTGTTTTGGCAAATACTCCACATCTTGAAGCGATTGGATAGATTACTTTATGATTTTTTGCAAGTTCGTTTAATCCAGCTGTGTCTGTGTTTAGTAGAGAAGCCATTTGATCAAGAAATGCTCCTGTTCCACCTGCACATGTTCCGTTCATTCTTTGTTCTATAAATTTATCAAAATATATAATTTTTGCGTCTTCACCACCTAATTCGATGACTACGTCTGTTTCAGGTAAATATTTTTCAACAGCTCTTTTACAAGAAATAACTTCTTGTATAAAAGGTATTTTTAAGAATTTAGCTGCTGACATAGCTCCTGAACCGGTTAAAGCCATAGTGAATGTGTCATCTGGGTAGTCTTCTGCTAATTTTTCTAATACATTGCAAATTGTATTTTTTGTGTCTGAAAAATGTCTTGTGTAATTTGTATATATTGTTTCTTGTTTATCATTCATTACTATTATTTTTACTGTTGTTGATCCTACATCTAATCCTACGTGTAATAATTCTGACATTTTAATTCTCCTCTCGATATAAATCAAATTTATCTTATAATGAAAAAGCATTTTTGTCAATGTACAAAAGTTGTCAAAATGCCGTGAAATGTAGATGTATGCATATTTTTTTGCTTTTGAAATACAATTGAATTAGATGACTAAATAGTATAAAAAAGAAAGTGAGGATTTGTATGAAAAAAATAATTTATTTTGTAGCAATTTTAATGTGTGGGATTCTTATTATTTTTGCAATTTTGAAGAATACAAAACAAGTTGACGTAGAGACTACAATGACTGAATATACACCAGAGCAGGAGATTACTGATAGTCAGAATAGAATGACAATTGTTTCTCTATATTTTTGGGATCCTGTGAGTGAGAAGATGGTTCCTGAGGCTAGAAGTATTGATGTGAAGGAGTTAGTAGATTCTCCATATAGAAAAATTTTGGATATGTTGTTACAGGGTTCAGAAAATGTAGCTATTGGAAAAACTATTCCAGATGGAACGTGTGTAAATTCAGTTAAATTAGAAGGAAATAATTTAGTTATTGATTTTAATGAAAATTTTGTTTCTGGCAGAGAAATTACTTCAGAAGAGCAATTACATATAATTTATTCTGTTGTAGATACATTTTTAGAGCTGAAAGAGGTTAATTCCGTAAGCTTTTTAATAGATGGAACTGCTATAGATGGAATGAGTGACAAGTTTGTAAGTAGGAAAAATTGATAGGGCAATATTAGTGTGGTATTGGATTAGTTTTTTTATGTGTAATTGTATTAAAAAAGTAGTTTGCTGTCTTAGATGGTATTTTTATTTTATATTTAATGGTGGTAGAGGTGGTGGGCGGTTGTTATGTCTGTTTACGATTTTTAAAACGCGTAAGGCATCTGAAAAAGTATTATAATTTCGTAGAAAGTATTCTACTTCGTATAAAGAACAAATTGTATTTTGTATAAATTTGTTCTTTTTGGGTGGTGGAGGTTGCATTCTAAATGCTCCTTTCTGTTTGATTTTTGCAAGATTTTGCTTTTTGTTATATAATATGAATTGTTATATTAAAAAGTGCAGATATAAAGAAATTAAGTTTTATTGATTATGGATGATTATATGATATAAAAGGAAATTAATTTTGAATATCTAAATTATGATATATTAAGACATTAGAAGAAATTAATTTCATGAATATTGAAATTATGGTAGATTAGATGATTAAAAAATTGATATTGAATTATAAATGATAGAGATAAAAAAGTTTTAGAATTACAGAAAGTATATGATTTAAAAGGAATTGGGTTTTATGAATATTGAGATTATGGATGATGAAAGATTAGATGATTTAAATTGTAAGAATTTAAAAATTTTGCAAAAAAAGGATGGATTTTGTTTTGGAATGGATAGTGTATTAATTGCAAATTTTGTGAAAATTTCAAGAAAAAATGCAATTGTTGCTGACCTAGGGACAGGCACTGGAATAATTAGTATACTTGTTGTTGGAAAACAAAATCCAAAGAAAGTTTATGCTGTTGAAATACAAGAAGAATTGGTTGATATGGCGAAAAGAAGTGTAAAATATAATGATTTAGAAGATAAAATTGATGTGATTAATGCGGATATTGTTGGAATATCAAGAGGGAAATTCAATAAAAGATTTGATTATGTTATTTCTAATCCACCATATAAAAAATTAAATACTGGATTAATAAATGATAATCAAAAGAAATTAATTTCAAGACATGAAGTTAAGTGTACGTTGGAAGATCTAGTGTATGAGGCTTCTAAGTTATTAAAAGATAATGGAGTTTTTTATATGGTTCATAGGCCAGATAGACTTTGCGATATTTTTAATGTTATGAGGGAGAATAAAGTGGAACCAAAAGAAATTCAACTTGTGTATTCTCATTTAGAGGATGAAGCGAATTTGGTCTTGATTAAAGGTGTAAAGTGTGGAAAGCCGTCATTAAAAGTATTAAAACCATTAATTGTTTATAATGAAAATAATGAATATACTGAAGAATTGTTAAAGTTTTATGATAATGAAGAGGGTTAGGTTATATAGAGGAATTGCTAAGATAATATGGAGTGTTAAGTTATATAGATGAATAATGAGATTTTTATGATAATAGAGAGTGTATAGATAAATTATTAGAACTTTATGATAATGAAGAGAATTAAGTTTATAGATGAATTTCAAAGGAGGGAAAAATTCGTATTAAAATACGATGATTTATTATGGAAGGAAAATTATATATTGTTGCAACACCAATTGGTAATTTGGATGATATTACATATAGAGCTGTGAAAGTGCTTAACGCTGTGGATTTGATAGCTGCTGAAGATACAAGACATACATTAAAATTATTGAATCATTTAGAGATTTCAAAGCCTTTAATGAGTTATTATAAGGAAACTGAAAAAGTTAAAGCGAAGATTATTATTGACAAATTGAAAGAAGGAAAGAATGTTGCAGTTGTTTCTGATGCTGGAACTCCTGGAATTTCTGATCCTGGATTTGAAGTTATTAAAGAGGCAATTAAGGAGAATATTGTTGTTATTCCAATTCCAGGTGCGTGTGCTGCTATTAATTCATTAATATGTTCAGGATTAGATACTAGACAATTTTTATTTGTTGGTTTTTTATCTGCTAAGGCTAAAGAGAAAAAAGACAAATTAAATGAGTTGAAAAATGTTCAAAGCACTTTAATTTTTTATGAAGCACCTCATAAAATAGATGAAACTTTAAAATGTATGCTTAATATTTTTGGGGATAGAGAAATATCAATTGGTAGGGAAATGACAAAAATACATGAAGAGTTCATTAGAGGAAAAATCTCAGGAGTTATGGAAAAGATTGAGCCTAAGGGTGAAATGGTTATTATTGTAGAGGGAGCAGAAAAATCAGAGAGTGATATTGCAAGGGATTCTAGAAATGAAATGACTTTAGAGGAACATTATTCATATTATGAAAGACAAGGTTTTGAGAAAAAAGAGATAATAAAAATGATTGCTAAAGATAGAGGAGTTAATAAAAACGAGATATATAAACAATTTATATAAATTAAATAGTTGAATAAAAATTTTTAAAATGGTACTGATTTAAAATAAAAGAAAGTTATTTTTTAGGATTCTTGTAATGTCTTTTAGATTTTTAAGTGAATAATAAACATATAAAAAAAGGACATTTATATGTCCTTTTTTTATGACCATAATATATTCCGATGAACAACGGATATAATTTTTGTCTATTCGTAAGAAGCTTGAAAAGAGTTATATCCGTTGTACCATTTTAGAATCCTTAAATATTATTTTACTTCTACAGATTTGTTTATTTCTCTTAAGCATTTTGAACAAATCAATTTTCCGTTATATCTGATTGCTGGTTTTATAGCTCCGCAGAAAACGCATTTATTTTCATATTTACGTAAGACTATGTTAGAACCTTCAATTGATATTTCAATAGGATCTTTTTGGTCTATACCCAATTCTTTTCTCATTTCTTTAGGAATAACGATTCTTCCAAGTTCGTCAACTCTTCTTATAATTCCTGTAGAAAGCTTCATACTATCCACCTCCAAATAAATATATCTTCGATAATATATTTAAATAATAGATTATCTACCCAGCCCTATAATACCATATGTATTTGAAAAAAACAATATTTTTTGAATAAAAATTAAAAAATTTGCATAATTTTAGAAGAGGTGGAAAATTGTGCTAAACTCAATCTGGCCAATATTGGTACTTTCAGCAATTTTTTTTGCTATTTTTAATCAAAAGGCCGAAAATGTAAATTCGGCAGTATTTGTAAGTTTTGAAAATGTTATTGATTTTATTTTTAAGTTTGGTGGTATTTTGTGTTTTTGGAGTGGGATGATAAAAATAATAAAAAACACTAGTATATTAGGAAAAATTGAAAAAATTTTAAAGCCTTTTGTAAATAAATTTTTTAAAAATACTAGTGATGATGTTAAAAAATTAATTACTTTAAATATGGTTTCAAATTTAATGGGAATAGGTAATGCAGCGACACCTGCTGGAATTGAAGCAATGAAAAGAATGGAAAAAGAAAGTACGACAAAAGAAATGTCGAAAGAGATGAATTTGTTTGTTCTTATGAATACTTTATCTATTCAAATTTTTCCTACAACGGTTATTAGTATACTAGCGTCACAGGGATCAGAGGGAGCAGGAAAAATTATAATACCTGTTTGGATTACGAGTATTTTAACTTTTTTTATAATAATGTTTTTGGGAAATTTATTTTTTAAGGAGAGAAAATTGTGAGTAAAAACATAGAAAGTTTAATGATTCCTTTTTTAATTTGTTTTATTTTGATAATTGGTATTAAAGATAAAGTAAGGGTTTTTGATTCATTTTCAGAAGGAGTTATGGAAGGACTACATACAGTTTTAAATCTGTTTCCAACTTTTTTAGCACTTTTTTTATCTGTTAATTTGCTTAGAGCTTCTGGATTGATAGATTTTATTGCTGAAATTGCTATTTGTGTATTTAAGATTTTTGGAATTCCTAAAGAAATTACAAGTTTAGTAATATTAAAACCTATTTCAGGAAGTGCAAGCGTTGTTATAGGTACAGATTTAATTAATGCATATGGTGTTAATTCTTTGGTTGCTCTAATTGTTGGTACAATTATGGGATCTACAGAGACAACTTTATATGCTTTGGCTGTGTATACAGGGGAAATAAAAAAGAAAATTTCACTAAAATTGCTTTTATTTGCTATTTTAGGAAACTTTCTTGCAGTATGTATATCAATTATTGTATGTAAATTATATTTTAATTAATTTGCTTGGGTAATCTCTGTTAGCTATTTGGATTGTTACGTCTTTCGTTGTGATATTCTTGTTTTGTAATTCATCAGTTACTGTTTTTAATGCTAGTTCAGGGAAATTATTTTCTTTACTCAAATGTCCTAGCATTGCTGATTTTAAGCCATATTTTGTAGTTAATTCTGTTATAGTTTTTCCTGATGATTCATTTGATAGATGACCGATTGGACTAAGTATACGTTGCTTTAATTGGAATGGATATTTACTATATTTTAAAATGTCTGGATCATAATTCGCTTCTAATAATATGAAAGAAGATTCTTTTAACTTGTCTAGTAAATTGTTGTCCATATGGCCAATATCGGTTGCTATACTTATTTTTTTATCATCATGAAATAAGTTGAAACCACAAGGGTTTGCTGCATCATGAGGTATTTGAAAACTTTGTATTTCTATATCATTAATTTTAAATTTTTTGTTTGGTGTGAATATTATTCTGTTTTCGTCTGAAATTTTTTCTTTTTGTACTGGCATTGCATTTAATGTTTCAATATTGCAATAGACTGGTATATCATATCTTTTTGAAAGACTACCAACATTTTGTACGTGATCGGAATGCTCATGTGTGACTAGAATTGCGTCAATATCTTCAATATTAACATTAAAAGACGCAAGAGCAGTCATTATTTTTTTTTGACTAACTCCTGCATCTATTAAGATTTTTGTTTCGTCTGTTTGAACTAATAAACAGTTTCCTGTGCTACCACTATATAAACTACAAAAATTAAACATTTTTTACTCCATTATTCTTCAGTGTATTGTACTCTTTCTATGTTTGCTCCTAATTTTCTGAATTTTTCTTCGATATTTTCATAACCACGGTCAATGTGGTGAAGGTTAAATACTTCTGTTACTCCATTTGCACTTGTTCCTGCCATTATTAATGCAGCTCCAGCTCTTAAATCAGTTGCTGTAACAGGTGCACCGTATAAATAATCAACTCCTTCGAAAATTGCTGTTTTTCCTGATGTGGTTATTTTTGCGCCCATTTTATTTAATTCTTGTGTATATTGGAATCTTGAATCCCAAATGCTTTCATTAATTATACTTGTTCCTGCTGACATTGATAAAACAACACCCATTTGTGATTGTAAGTCAGTTGGGAAACCTGGATAAGGAAGAGTTTTTATATTTGCTTTAGTTGTTCTTTTTGTCCACCAAACTCTTACGTGATCTCCATTTGCATCTACATTTCCACCGATTTCTTGAATTTTTGCAATAACTGGCTCTAAGTGTTTTGTTATACAGTTATGAATTGTTACGTCTCCTTTTGATGCAATAGCTGCAAGCATGAATGTACCAGCTTCTATTTGATCTGGCACTATAGAATATGTTGCGTTTCCTTTTAATTCTTTTACACCATTTATTTTAATAACATCTGTTCCTGCACCTCTAATGTCTGCGCCCATTGTATTTAAGAAGTTTGCAAGGTCAACGATATGAGGTTCTTTTGCAGCATTATCTATAGTTGTTGTTCCTTCTGCTAAAACACTTGCTAATATAATGTTCATAGTTGCTCCAACAGAAACAATATCCATATATATTGAGTTTGCTTTTAAATTTTCGCAAGTTGCTGTTATGTTTCCACTTGATACATCTACATTTGCTCCAAGTGCTTCAAAACCTTTAATGTGTTGGTCTATAGGTCTTGGACCTAAATTACATCCACCAGGAAGTCCTACTTCTGCACGTCCGCAACGGCCAAGTAAAGCACCAATTAAATAATATGATGCTCTAAATTTTCTAGTAAGATCTAAAGGTGCTGTTGATGATGTGATGTTTCTAGAATCTACTTGTACAGTATGTCTGTTTATCCATGTTATTTTTATTCCAAGCGATTCTAGTATTTCGAAATATGACTTTACGTCACTTATATTTGGTAAATTTTCTATTGTGCAAATTCCATTGATTAGTATTGTAGCAGGGATTATGGCTACTGCTGCATTTTTTGCTCCACTTATTTTTACGTCTCCACGTAGAGGTGTTGGACCCGTTATAACTAATTTTTCCAAGATTATTCCCCCAATTTATATATAATATATTCAAAATAAAAATTATTATTTTTCTAGTATTCAAAATATACCATAAAAAATGCGGATTGACAAGAAGTTAGCTGAAATTAAAGTTTATGCATATTTGATTGATTAAATTTTAATAGAGTTAATTTATTTTTATGAGGTTATTTTATGAATGTAGATTATTGAAAAAATCAACAATTTTGAATTTAAATTTGTATTTTTGAGTGTCCGAGGAAACTATTGAATTACATTCTTCAGATAATGAATTTTCAAGAATTAATTCAGATTCTTCTGGTAATTCACAAGTAGATTCATTTATTAAACACATTGGTGGAAATAATACACACCACCAATTTTTGCCTTCGGCTTTTCCTATTTTTATTTTTAATCCATCATAATATCCAGATGGCAAAATAATGTTTTCATATTTTTTTTGAGGAAAAAATGAATTTCCTATTTCAATAGTAAAATTATAATTGTAACCTTTTTGATTTATTGCGGTTTGTATGACTTGATGTAATTCATTTTCGTGTGTTTTTAAAAAAGTAATTAATTCGGTTTTGTTTGAAAATTGATAATTTTTTAAATAATTAATAACGTTGTCTCTTATAAATAGTTTTAAATTTTGATCTTCTTCAGAGTCACTGTTGGCTATGATATGTAGCCTGAATAGATTTTCTTCTAAGTCGTTTGAAATAGAATATGAGTATGAAATTGAGTTGAAAATAAAGTATAAAAGAAATAAAATAAAGACAATTAACAATTTTTTTAGTTTCATAAATACCTCCTTTGGTTATGAGAAGTATTGACATTTTTTTTGAAAATATTCATGTCGAAAAAGGTAGAACGATTTTAATTGACTTAAGAAAAAATGAGTGGTAAAATTTACCAAAAGAAACCTAGGAGGTATTGTTATGGTAGAGAATAATGAAGCACAGAAATATTGCAGTATGTATGCAAATGACATGCATTTAGTTGTTATGTTAATACCATATATTGAAAAAGAATTGGAAAAAGGAAATAAAATTACTACAATTTTAGAAGATAGTCTAGAAAAGGAAGTTAATTTTATTGTAAAAAAAGTTAATTTGGGAAAATCTAAAAAAAATAAAATTAGAAATATTAAATGGAATAAAAGTTTATTATCTGAGGAGCAAATTGCGGAAATTAGAAATAGAACTATATTAGTAAAAGGAAGTAATGAGTTTATTAATAATGTAAATAATGCACTAATTGGTAAGAAAAATAAAATTATTAATTGTTATGATGTTGAGACTTTTGAAGAAAATTCAAGAGAAATTTTAGAGGGACATAATGCGATTCTTAATACTAGTGGAGTAAGACGAATTCCTGAAATTTTTCAAGTACATAAGAGGCTAAATAGTATATTGACTAAATAAGTTTAATAGTATAAGATATGGGTGATTTGATTTGTAATATTTGTAATAGAGGAAGGAGTCTTAAATAACGAAATGAATGAAAAATATGAAAAAGCAAAAGAGCTTGTAAAAAAATATCATCAAGAACATTTGCTAAAGTTTTATGATGACTTAGATGATGAAAAGAAAAAAGAACTATTAGATCAAATTTTAACAATTAATTTTGATTTAATGGAGAAACTTTATCATGATGCTAAGAAACCATTAGACTTAAAAAATGTAACTGTTGAGCCTATTGATTATGTTGATAAATCTAAAATGACTGCAACAGAAATAAAAGCTTATGAAGAAAAAGGTATTGAAGCAATTAAAGCAAATAAGTTTGCTGTTGTAACAATGGCAGGAGGACAAGGAACTAGATTAGGACATAAGGGACCAAAGGGTACATTTGATATGGGATTACCATCTCATAAATCTTTATTTGAATTATTATGTGATAATTTAAAAAGAGCAAATGAAAAATATGGTGTTGTTATTCGCTGGTATATAATGACTAGTAGAGAAAATAATGCTGCAACTGTTGATTTCTTCAAGAAAAACAAATATTTTGGATATCCTAAAGATGCTATAAAGTTCTTCATTCAAGGTGAATTACCAATGATTAGTGTTGATGGAAAGATTTTATTAGATGAAAACAAAATGGTTAAAAAAGCAGCTGATGGTCATGGTGGTACGTTAAAGGCCATGGGAAAAGAAAAGATTATTAAACAAATGAAAGAAGACGGAATTGAATGGATTTTCGTTAGTGGTGTTGATAATGTTCTTGTTAAATCAGTTGATCCACTTTTAATTGGAATGTCAATTGATAGCAAGGTACTAGGAGCTGTAAAAACAATAGAAAAAACAGATCCAAAAGAAAAGGTTGGAGTTTTCTGTAGAAAGAATAAAAAAGTTGGTGTTATAGAATATACTGAAATTTCTGATGAAATGGCTCAAATGAGAGATAAATATGGAGCATTAGTATATGGAGATGCAAATGCAATTTTCCATTTATATAACATTAAAGGATTAGAAAAAGTTAGTGATTTACGTTTACCATATCATACAGCTTTCAAAAAAGCTAAATACATAGATGAGAATGGAAAACTTATTGAACCAACTTCACCAAACGCATATAAATTTGAATTATTTATATTTGATTCATATGAAATGCTTGATGATGTAGTTGTTTTAAGAGTAAAAAGAGAAGAAGAATTTGCACCAATAAAAAATGCTGAAGGTCCAGATAGTCCGGAAACAGCTAGAAAATTGTATACAGATTATTGGAACAAGATGGCTTATATGGCTCAATATGATAAATGGTGTGAAGATCCAGATATTGATGATGATACAAAACAAGAATTGCTTGAAATAAAAGGAAATGATGAAGAAATTAAAGATCGTTTTTATAAGTCATTAGATTTTGGAACTGCAGGACTTAGAGGAATTATTGGTGCAGGTACAAATAGAATGAATAAATATACTGTTTCAAAAGCTACACAAGGATTAGCAAATTATATATTAAAACAGGGAACAGAGAAAAAAGGCGTTGTAATTTCTTATGATTCAAGAAGAATGTCAAAAGAATTTAGTGAATATACAGCTTTATGCTTGAATGCTAACGGAATTAAGACATATAAATTTGAGGATTTAAGACCAGTTCCTGAATTGTCATTTGCAGTAAGAGAGCTAGGAGCTACAGCTGGAATTATGATTACAGCTAGCCATAATCCACCTCAATATAATGGATATAAAGTATATTGGGATGATGGAGCTCAAATTGTTGCACCAAGGGACAAAGAGATTATTGAAGAAGTAAATAAAGTTACTGAATATTCAATGGTTAAGACTATGTCAAGAGAACTTGCTGGTGAGAAAAAATTATATCATTTAATTGGAAATGCTATAGATAAGAGATATATTGAAGCTTTAAAATCTCAATCAATTCATCCAGAAGTTACTCATGAAATGGGTAAAGATATAAAAATAGTATATACTCCATTACATGGAGCTGGAAATAAACCTGTACAAAGAGTTTTAGAAGAACTAGGATTTGAACATGTTTATGTTGTTCCAGAACAAGAATTACCAGATGGTAATTTCCCAACAGTTGATTATCCTAATCCAGAAGTTGCAAAAGCATATGATTTGGCATTAAAATTAGCTAAAAAAGTTGATGCTGATATAATATTAGCAACTGATCCTGATTCTGATAGATTGGGAATTCAAGTTAAGGATTCAAAAACAGGTGAATATATTTTCTATACAGGAAATATGACAGCTTTATTAATTGCTGAATATATTTTATCTCAAAGAAAAGAAAATGGTTCTCTTCCAAAGAATGGAGCTGTTATTAAGACAATAGTTTCATCTAACTTAACAGATGCAATTGCTGATGAGTATAAGATGCATTTGATTGAAACTTTAACAGGATTCAAATATATTGGAGAACAAATTAGACTATTTGAAGAAAAACATGATTATGAATATGTATTTGGATTTGAAGAGAGTTATGGTTGCTTAGTTGGAACTCATGCAAGAGATAAAGATGGTATTGTTGCAGTAATGATGTTAGCAGAAGCAGCAGCTTATTATAAGAAACAGGGATTAACTTTATGGGATCAAATGATTAATATTTATGAGAAATATGGATATTATAAAGAAGCTCAAGTTTCAACTGTCTTAAAAGGCGCTGAGGGAGCAGAGAAGATAAAAGAATTAATGAATAATTTACGTGAAAATCCACCAAAATCTTTCGGAGATTTTGAGATTGAAGCAATTAGAGATTATACATTAGGAATTAGAAAAGATTTGAAAACTGGTAAAGAAGAGAAAATTACTTTACCAAAATCAAATGTTTTATATTATGAACTTGCTAATAATGAATGGTGTTGTGCTAGACCTTCTGGTACAGAACCAAAAGTTAAATTCTATATGGGTGTTAAAGGTAAGACTATGGAAGATGCTGATGCTCGTTTAGAAAGTTTAAAAGAAGAAGTTCTTAAAAAGGTTGAATAATATATTTTATTTTAGATGAGGAAGTATGGCGGTTAGCTATGCTTCCTTAATTTTGACATAAAAAAAATACATATTAAAATTTTTTCACACCTTGCTGGCGCATTCCTCGGAATTTGAAAATAAAAATTTTCTATTTTTATTTTCAATCCTGGTAGAATGCTTCAATCGAACTCACTTCGTTCGTTTGGTCCCTGCGCGGTGATTCAAAAATATAATATGAGAATTTTTCTATATAATAATAAATTTCAATTCTTGCTTTATTGTTATTTTATATATATAATATTTTTGATTTTTTACTTGAGAAAGGAATGAATAAAGTTATGAATAATCAACCAATAGGGGTATTTGACTCTGGTTTAGGCGGTTTGAATGTATTAAAAGAACTTAGAAAAGAATTACCTCATGAACATTTTATATATTTAGGAGATACTAAAAGATTTCCTTATGGAAATAAGTCAAGCCAAGCAATTATTGATATTGCAAGGGATAATGTTAATTTTTTGCTAGATCAAGATGTTAAAATGGTTATAATTGCGTGTGGAACTGCAACGAGTCAAGCGTTAGAAACTTTACAAAAAGAATTTTCGGTTCCTATCATTGGGATTATTGAACCTACTGTTTTGAATTTGAAAGAGAGAATAGATGATTTGGATAATTCAGTAGGAATTATTGCAACTAAAGGAACAATTAGAAGTGGAGCATGGGAAAAGAAGATTTCTGAAATTATTCCTACAGCTGAGATTGTTTGTCATCCTGCTCCTTTACTAGCTACTATGGCTGAGGAAGGCTGGATAAATAATGAAGTAGCTGAATATACTGTTAAAGAATACATGAAATTATTTAAAAGTGTAGATAAATTAATTTTGGGTTGTACACATTATCCATTGTTTGCGGATTTGATGAGAAAGTATTTGCCTAAGAAAACTGAAATTATTGATGTCGGATGTGAACTTGCTGTTTATTTAAAAAAGAAACTTGTAGATATGGATTTAGAATGTGGACAAGATAATGTTGGTGAGTATAAATTATATTTAACTGATAAAAATGATGAGTTTGCTGATATGGCAACTAGAATTTTAAATGAATGTATTTCTTTGAATGATATAGAAGAAATTGAATTATAAGGAGGAGAAAAATGGTTGGTACAATAATTGTAATTATTTTGTTAGTAGTATTTGTTGGATATATAATTTATATTTTTAACAAAATTATAAAAGCTAGTAATATGAATTTAGAGGCTTTTAGTAATATTGATACTGCTTTGAAGAAAAGATATGATTTAATTCCTAATTTGGAGGCTGTTGTTAAAGGTTATACAGCTCACGAAAAAACTACGTTGGAAGATATTA
Organism: uncultured Clostridium sp.; assembly: GCA_900556975.1. Taxonomy (GTDB): domain Bacteria; phylum Bacillota; class Clostridia; order TANB77; family CAG-508; genus UMGS1994. The sequence continues at coordinate 17,323 of USQZ01000011.1, forward strand.
CAGAAATGAGAGAGAAATTATCTGAAAAAATGACTGTTTCAGATAGACAAAAACAAGAGGACAAATTTTCAGGAATATTTAAAGATATTTTTATATCTGTAGAAAATTATCCTAATCTTAAAGCTTCTGAGAATTTTGCTCAATTGCAGTCTGCACTTGTAAAAATAGAAGAGGATATAGAGATGGCTAGAAGGTATTATAATGGTACTACTAGAAATTATAATGCTTTAATTCAACAATTTCCAAACAATATATTAGCTTCAATACTTGGATATAAGAGAAGATCATTTTTTGAGGTTGACTTGTTGACTAGAGAAAATGTTCAGATTAATTTTGAGGATAGAAGAAAAGAATTAAGAAATAAAGGAGAATAATATGAGAAAGAAAATTTGGTGTGTTTTTCTTTTAGTAGTGTTTTTGCTGATGGCTTCTTTTACGAATAGTGTTAATGCTGCTTATGATGAGGATTATGATAGTTATTCTAATGATGATTATTATAAAAATACTTATTATTCTGATAATCACGAAAACATTATTGACTATGATATTGAAATTCATGTAAACAAAGATGCTTCAATGGATGTTAAAGAGAAGATTACGGTTAATGCACTTGGAAATAAAATACGACATGGAATTTATAGAGATTTTCCAACGCAGTATAAAAATAAAACGGTAAGTTTTAAGATTAATGATGTTACTTTAGATGATGAAGATGTTAAGTATACTACAGAGAGTGTTAGTAGAGGTGTTCGTATAAAGATTGGTTCTAGTAATGAATATGTTTCAGAGGGAATACATACGTATGTGATAGATTATACAACTGAAAGGCAGATGTTTTTTGAGGAAGATTATAATGAGTTGTATTGGAATTTAATTGGTTCGGGTTGGAATTTTGATATTGAAAAATGTTCTGCAAGAATTTATTTTCCAAAGGGAACTGAAATACTAGAGGATGATATAAAAGCATATGTTGGTGCTTATGGATATTCAGAGGAATCTGATGATGTGTATTGGTATGTAGATAATGAAGAGTCATGTGTTTACTTTAATGTTTTCCATGAAATTCCTTCTCAAAGCGCATTTACAATAGTTATTAGAGCTGAAAAAGGAACTATAGCTGAACCAACTTTATGGCAAAGATTTAGGTGGTTTATGCAAGATAATGCAATGTTTGTTTTTATATTGGTTGGTATGATTGGACTTGGAATTTGGCAATTTTTTATTTGGAAAAAGCATGGTAAAGATCCAGAAAAAAATGTAATAATTCCTAAATATTATCCACCAGAAGGAATGAATGTTGGTGATGTTAAATATATGGATACGATGGGAAGTACAAATCGTATTCTTGAAGCTACCTTGATAAGCTTAGCTACAAAAGGATTTTTGAAATTTGAAAAAGAGAATAAAAAGAAATCTGTAATGACTATAGTAAGAGTACCAGATAAAAATATTTATGAGGATAAAGAAAAGGTATCAGCTATTGAGAGAGAAGTATTTATGGCTATTGGTTCTAGACAAGAATTAGAATATTCGGATTATTTTTATAAAACTATTCAAAGATTACAAAATAAAATAAAAAACGAATTGTCTGAAAAATATGACAACAAATTATTTTTCAAAAATTTTAAATATAGCATTATTTCTATAGTTGTTTCTGTTATTTTATTTATAATAGGAATTATTGTTGGAAATATAATTAATCCATATATTGTTGAGTTTGGATCAGAAAATATTGTATCAATGTTAATGGCTGTATTTTTATTCTTTATGGTAATAAGCGTTTGCGGTAGACTTATAAAGACAAAAAATAATAAATTTATAACTTTTATTTTTATATTGCTTTGGGGAGTACCATTTTTCTTATTTGCGGTTTCTATGGCTATAGATGCATTGAAAAATTTTGTTGAAAGTTCTTTCCAAGCGATTGTGCTTGCAGGAATCGTTTTACAAAATTATTTATTTATAAAATGGGTTCCAAGATATACTGAAGAAGGTATGAGAATAAAAGAGGATATTGATGGGTTTAGAATGTTCATAAAAGTTGCAAAAGATGATGATTTTAAAGATAAAACACCAGAGATGTTTGATAAATATTTTGCATATGCATATGTTTTGGGATTAGAAAATAAATGGGCTAACAAGTTTGAGGAGATTTTGAAGCAAGCAAATTATTCTCCTTCATGGTGTTCAACATATATGCTTAATGATGGTGTTTTTGATTGCGCTGTTTTCACTTCTAGTTTTTCATCAACATTTACATCTTCAATGTCTTCTGCATCAACTGCTCCTGCTTCAAGCAGTAGTTCTTCAGGAGGCGGAGGATTCTCTGGCGGAGGCGGAGGAGGCCGGTGGCCGGAGGTGGCTGGTAAAAGTCATATAGGGGGAAGAATATGAGAAAGAAAATTTATGCTGTTTTTCTTTTGAGTGCTATTTTGCTGTTGTTTTTTGGTAACAAGTTAAATGTTGTTTATGGTGCTTCGAAAGATTATAGGAGTAACAGTTATGTGAATACTTCAAATGAGACTTCTGATAATAGTTCGGATGATTATAGAAGTGCGAAATTTTCTTATAAAAAACATGATGAAGGCATTTTGAATTATGACATTGAAATTCATGTGAATGAAGATTCTTCTATGGATATTAAGGAAAAGATTGTTGTTAATGCTAAGGGAATTAACATTAAACATGGTATTTATAGAGATTTGCCTACTTATTACAAAAATAAATCTTCTACATTTGATGTGAAAAGAGTGTTGCTTAATGGAAACGATATTGAGTATAGGACGGAGAGTACTAAGGATGGGGTTCGCTTGATGCTTGGCTCTGAATCTGATTTTGTTTCAAATGGCGTTCAAGAATATGAGATAAATTATACTATGGAGAACCAACTATTTTATAAGTGGAATTGTAATGAGTTGTATTGGAACTTAATTGGTACTGGTTGGGATTTTGATATTGATAGATGTAGTGCTAAAATTTATTTTCCTGAGGGAACTTCAATTCGTGAGAATGAGATAAAGGCTTATGTTGGAAAGTATGGAACTTCTAAAAAAGCTAAGAATGTTGAATGGAATGTTGATACTGCTAATTCAACTGTTAGTTTCAAACTTTATGATAAAATCTATAAGAAAAATGCGTTTACTGTAATTGTTAGAGTTAAGAAAGGTACGATTAATAGACCTTCATTTGGTGAATTGGTTAGTAGGTTTTTGAAAGATAAAATTGTGTATGTTTTGTCTTTTATAGGTTTGGTTTGCCTTGGAGTAGTACAGTTTTTATTGTGGAGAACTCACGGAAATAAGTTAAGAAGAAAGGTCATTGTTCCTAAGTATTATCCGACTGAAGGATTGGATGTCGCTCAGGTTAAGTACTTGGACACTATGGGCAGTACTAAGAGAGTTCTTGAAGCGACAATAATAAGTTTAGCAACTAAGGGATTTTTGAAATTTGGTAAAACGACGGGTAGAAAGAAAATTGTATTTATGGAGAAGACTCATAAGAAGAGTGAAAGTGAGTATGAGAGTGAGCTATCTGATAATGAGAAGTTGGTTTATAATTCTCTTGCTGGAAGAGATTATTTGATGTATTCTACTTATTTTTCTAAATTGGTGGAGTCTTTAAAAAATGATTTACAGAAAGATTTAAAGTCAAGATATAAAAATAGTTTCTTTTTTAAAAATTGGAAGTATGTTATTATTTCTATGGTTGTTACGTTACTTATTTTTATTGCCGGAGTAAGAATTGGTAAGTTAATTAATCCAATGGCTATTTCTTATGATTTGGTTGGATTGAAACATTTTGCTTTTTTTGCACTTTCTTTTTCAATGATTGTGTTTATTTTTAAAAGGTTTGGTATTGATACTGGTAAGAGGTGGATTAGTATTCCACTTATGACGTTATTGCTTATTCTGCCTTTATTTGGTGAATATATGATACTTACGGAAATTATTGCTGAGTATGCAGGAAATTGGATTGAAATTGCAATAATTATTGTTGCTGTTTTACAAAATTATTTTTTTATGAAATGCATTCGTTCATATTCTGAAAAAGGATTGAAGATTAAAGAGGATATTGAAGGATTTAAAATGTTTATTAAAACGGTTGATGATAATGTTGTTGAGAAAACTCCTGAGATGTTTGATAAATATTTTGCATATGCATATGCTTTAGGACTTGAGAATAAGTGGGCTAAGAAGTTTGAAATTATTTTAGATGAAACAAGCTATACTCCTTTATGGTGTTCAGAGCGCACTTTTTATAGAGATAAATTTAATTCTAGAGCATTTATATCTGATTTTTCTTCTGCGATTATGGTCGGTATGAGATCAGCTGATGGCATATCTAATATTTTTAATGGAAGTGGTAATGGTTCTAATAAAAGTTCTGGTGGCAGTAGTGGCGGAAGTGGATTTGCTGGCGGAGGTCGCGGAGACCGGTGGCCGGAGGTGGCTGGTAAAAATTAAATTCTAATAATAATAATTCACTAGTTGTACTTGAAAATACCATTGGATTAAAAGTTTTTAAATACTCCGATTACACGTTTATGAGCTTGTTTGAAAATAGTAAAAAAATTTCAAAAATTAGCACTCTTCTATTGACATTGCTAAAAATGTGATGTATAATACCATATGTAATAAGAAATAATGATTACATATGGTATGTGCAAATAGCCTTGAATAAAGGTGTCAACACATAAAATATTTTTAAGGAGGAATGTATTATGATGATGATACCAAGTAGAAAAAATTTTTTTGATGAGGTTTTTAATGAACCAATGTTTTCTAAGAAAGAAGCTAAAATAATGAAGACTGATATTAAAGAGAAAGATGGAAATTATATCTTTACAATAGATGTACCAGGATTCGAAAAAGAGAATATCAATATCGAATTAGAAAATGGCTACTTAACAGTATCTGCTACAATGAATGAAGATATTGATGATGAAGAAAAGAACGGAAAATATATTTACAAAGAAAGATATTCTGGAGAATGTTCTAGAAGCTTTTATGTAGGTGATGATGTAACAGAAGAGGATGTTAAGGCTTCTTTCAAAAACGGAATTTTAACTGTTATTGTTCCAGAAAAAGAAGAAAAAGAAGAGGAAACTAAAAAACGTATTCAAATAGACTAGTTAATTGTGATTGGCACACCTGCGATATGGTGTGCTGATTTTTTCTATTAGAATCACAAAATAAAATATTGTATTTATTTTATGATTCTTTGCTAAAAGATTTTACTAGTTGTTAAAATTCATTTAGAAGGTTTGGATAAAACTTTTCAAATGGAGTATTGTAAGTAAAATAATATATTAAGGTAGGTGATTGTTATGAATACTCAAAAATTAACACAGAAATCAATTGAAGTAATTCAAAAGGCTCAGTCAATTGCAATTGAAAATCAAAATCAACAAATTGAACAAGTGCATATTTTGGCTGCACTTTTGACAATTGATGATAGTTTGATTAAGCAAATTTTGAAAAGAATGAAAGTTAATGATAATTTTGAGAATAGCGTAATGAATGAAGTTAGAAAGTTACCAAAGGTAATGGGTTCTAGAAAAATGGATTCTGTTTATGTTGCTCAAGATGTAGATGAAATGCTTAATGATGCTGAAAAAATTGCAGATAAGATGAAAGATGAGTATGTTTCTGTTGAACATTTAATGATTTCTTTATTTAATAAAGGAAACCAAAATGTTAAAGAGTTATTCAAATTATTTAATATAAATAAAAATGAATTTATGAAAGTTTTGTCAGAAGTTAGAGGCAATACTAGAGTTACTTCTGATAATCCAGAAGAAACATATGATGTATTGAAGAAATATGGTACTGATTTGGTTGAAATGGCAAGGGAACAAAAACTTGATCCTGTTATCGGTAGAGATGATGAAATAAGAAATGTTATAAGAATTCTTTGCCGTAAAACTAAAAATAATCCTTGTTTAATTGGTGAACCTGGTGTTGGTAAAACTGCTATTGCTGAAGGGCTTGCTTTGAGAATTGTTAGAGGAGATGTTCCTGATGGTTTGAAAAATTGTACTATTTTTTCTTTGGATATGGGTTCACTTGTTGCTGGTGCTAAGTATAGAGGTGAGTTTGAGGAAAGATTAAAAGCTGTTTTACAAGAAGTTAAAAAGAGTGATGGTAGAATAATCTTATTTATTGACGAGCTTCATACTATTGTTGGTGCAGGTAAAACAGAAGGTGCAATGGATGCTGGAAACCTATTAAAACCAATGCTTGCAAGAGGCGAGTTACATTGTATAGGTGCTACTACGTTAAATGAATATAGACAATATATTGAAAAGGATCCAGCTTTGGAGAGACGTTTCCAACATGTTATGGTTGATGAACCAACTGTTGAAGATACTATTTCAATATTAAGAGGTTTAAAGGAAAGATATGAAGTATATCATGGTGTTGAAATAAGTGATAATGCTATAATTGCTGCTGCAACTCTTTCTCATAGATATATTTCCGATAGATTTTTACCTGATAAGGCCATAGATTTAATTGATGAGGCTTGTGCTATGATTAAAACTGAAATGGAATCTATGCCAATTGAACTTGATGATGTATCTCATAAAATTACACAATATCAAATTGAAGAAACAGCTTTGAAGAAAGAAAAAGATGAATTATCTCAAAAGAGATTACAAGAGATTCAAAAAGAAATTGCAAATTTACAAAATAAATTTAAAGAAATGAAAGCTAAATGGGATAATGAAAAAGATGTAATTTCTAAAGTTCAGAAACTTCGTGAGGATTTGGAAAAGGTAAATGCTGATATTGAAAAGGCTGAAAGAAATTATGATTTGAATAAGGCTGCAGAACTTAAATATGGTAAATTACCTCAAATTCAAGAGGAATTGAAGAAAGAAGAGGAGATTGCTGCTAAGTCTAAAGAGTCTAGTTTGCTTCGTACAAAAGTAACTGATGAAGAGATTACTAAGATTATTGCTAAATGGACTGGTATTCCTGTTGCTAAGCTTATGGAGAGTGAGAGAGATAAAATCTTGAACTTAGGTAATATTCTTCATAAGAGGGTTATTGGACAAGATGATGCTGTTGAGAAAGTTGTAGATAGCATTATTCGTTCAAGAGCTGGTATACAAGATCCTAATAGACCTATTGGTTCATTTATGTTTTTAGGCCCTACAGGTGTTGGTAAAACTGAACTTGCTAAAGCTTTAGCTGAGGCCTTGTTTGATGATGAGCATAATATGATAAGAATTGATATGTCTGAATATATGGAAAAATATTCGGTTTCTAGATTAATTGGTGCGCCTCCAGGATATGTTGGTTATGAAGAAGGAGGACAATTAACTGAGGCTGTAAGAAGAAAACCATATAGTGTTGTATTATTTGATGAGATTGAAAAGGCCCATCCAGATGTATTTAATGTTTTGCTTCAAGTTTTGGATGATGGCAGAATTACAGATTCACAAGGTAGAACAGTTGATTTTAAGAATACAATTATTATATTAACTTCTAATTTAGGTTCTGAATTTATTCTTGATGGTATTGATAAAGATGGCAATATCAAGAGTGAAGCAGAAGAGAAGGTTATGGATTTATTAAAACATTCATTTAGACCTGAATTCTTAAATCGTTTGAGTGAAATTATTTTGTACAAACCTTTGAAAAAATCTGAGGTTGATAAAATATTAGATTTGTTAATTGTTGATTTGAATAAGAGATTAGCTGATAGACAAATTGAAATTAAATTAACTGATGATGCAAGAAAGTATTTAATTGATAATGGTTATGATGCTGTTTATGGTGCTAGACCATTAAAGAGATTTGTTCAAAAGAAACTTGAAACTTTGATTGCTAGAAAGATTTTGGAACAAGCTATTGTGCCTAAGTCTAAAGTAGTTGTTGGTTTTGATGGAACCGGTTTAACTGTTGAAAAATAATAGAATTATTTTTTGTTAATAGTTTGGGAATATGGTAAAGCGGAAGAAAATATTTAATTATTTCTTGGAAAATGCATGATTTTACAGAAAAATCTTTTTTTAAAAGTAGTTGACTATTATATTTATTATTAATATAATGATGTCGAAATAAATTTGAGGAGGAAGAAATGAAAGATTTTATGGAAAAAATTAAAGCAAACAAGAAAATGGTTGCTATTGCTGGAATTCTTATTCTTGCTATTATTATAGTTGCTATAATTGTATCTCAAGCTGCCGGTTCTTATAAGAAAACAATTAAGAATTTTGCTAAAGCTATGGGTGACGAATCAAAGATGGAGAAATTTGTAGACAAAAATGTTAATTTAAGAGCTATTTATGCTATGGGTAAAGTTGAAAATAAAGATAATGCTGGTGAAGAATTTACAAAAGCATATAAAAAAGCAAAAAAATCTGATTATATGAGTGATGATAATAAGGAAGATGCTTATGAATTTTTCAAATTATTTGTTAGTGATGATGCAAAAATGACTATTAAAAAAATAGGTAAATTGGAAAAGACGGATGAACTTAATGTTTTAAATGAAAAAATTGAGATTAAGGGATTAAAGAAAGCAAGAGTTACTTTTGAGCAAGATGGTGAAGAAGTTGATGCTGATGCATACTTCTATAAAGGAAAATTATTTATATTAATGCCTGATTTGAGTTCTTTAATGAGTTACTAAAATAATAAAAAACTTGGAAGTGTAAGCTTCCAAGTTTTTTTATTTTCATTAAATATTTCTTGGCTGTATATTTATTAAACAGTTATATATTATTTTTTCTAAGTCTGTTGTATCGTAAACTGATTTAACGCATGCGTTAAATATTTCTTCTGGTGTTGTTTTTTGTAAGTCCAATAAATATCCATTTTTGTATGCTAATTGTCTAATAAATTCTCTAATTGTTCTGCCGTTTCCTTCTCTGAAAGGGTGTAAGACATTTAATTCTGATAGGTAGTAGGCTAGTCTTTTAGAAAGGTTTTCTTTATCTAAATCTGCTAAATAGTTTTCTTTTTTTAGTTGTTCAAGTAATCTATCTAATTCACTTTCAATGAATTCCCAACTTGCGAATGTGAAGTAGCCTTTTGATATGTTTTCTGTTCTGAATTTACCGGCAAATGGGTAAATGTCTTCAAATAAAAACTTATGGATATTTATAAAATGATTTTTATCAAATCCATAATTATTTATATTTTGCCTTAATATATATGATTTAGCTAAAACAATTTGTTTTTCTAAATTAAATAATTTATTGCTATCGTGGATGTCTAATTTATTAATTAGGATATTTGTTCCAGGATAGCAATAAATTGAATTTCTAGCATTATAAAGATTTTCCATTTTATACTCCTTTTAGCATATTATCTTTGATAATATTTATCATTTCGCTTTGAGAGATTTCATCATTTGAATATTTTTTTAATATTTCTATATCAGAGTCTGTTATATTCATGTTTTCTATTGCAAAATCTTGTTTTAAATTTGCTATATCAAAATTAAATTTTTCTTCTTTTGACATGTTAAACATAATTTTCTCCTTTATATTTAATATGTGTGTCGGGGGTTAATTTTAATTCCCGTCACCTTTTTAATTATACCACAAAACGTGCAAAAATACTACCTTTTTTGCAAAAAAATATTACAAATTTTAACGTTTCTATTTACTTTTTAGCTTAAAATAAATATAATAGTGTTGTATGAAAATTTTTAAAAATGAATTTAATTTTTGTTGGAGGTATAAATGAAAAATAAAAGAATATTGTTTCCAATTATAATTTCAGTTATTGTCATTGTTATTGCAATAATTATATTTATATTAATTGGATCAGGTGAAAAAAATAATAAGAGTAATTCAACTATTAGATTAAGTGGAAATTCAGAAAATTCTTCAAAAAGTAATACAGTAGATAATACAGATGATGAAGAAGATAATACTGTAGACAATGATACAGATAATTCAACTGATGAGAATACAACAAATGATACATCAAATAATACAACAAATTCAACATCTGATGATAGTATTGATTTTGATGGAGATGAATTTTATTTAAAATCTGCTAAAGCTTTTGTTGCAGGTTTAATGGATTCAGATGATATGAAAGATTTTGTTGATAAACATGTTGATGTTAAGGCATATGCAGCTTGTTATGATATAAGTGCTGATGATGCAAAGTTTATGGATGAATATCAAAAGCTTTCAGACGATGATGACAAGGTTTTAGAGGTAAGCAAAAAATTTGAAGAATTGGCATCTGAAAAGAATTTAAAATTAGATGCTATTAGTAATCCGAAAACATCAGGCGATGATGAGAACATTTCTAGAGTTACTATTACTTTAAAAAAAGGTGATTCAACAGAAAAATATAGAATGATGTTCTATGGTGATATAGTTATATATATTGCTGATGATAATGGGGATTCAATAATTGATTTGAATGATTAAAATATAAAAATGTAAGTTTATTTGCAGATATTTTAGAGATTATGAAAAAGCAGACATTGTGTTTGCTTTTTTTATATAATAGGAAAGTTCTTCGAACTTTCTATTATATAAATTAACAATGCACAAAAATTTGCAAAGCAAATTTCGCGCGCGAACAAAGATGCGGACTTAAAAATGCTATAATTAGTGCAAATGTTATTAATGTCCGCTTTTGTTTTATATAGAAACAAAAAATAATGCAAGGTTTGGTTTTGTATAAGAATAAATTAAATATAGGAGTAGTTGCTATGAGAATTGTAGGAAAATTTACTGATGAAGAATTTGAATTATTAGAGAATTTAGGAATAGAGGTTAGAGATAGAGAATATTCTGATTATGAGATAAAAGATATGGAAGATATTGTTATGGATGCTGTTATGAGCAATTTGGATAACGAAGGAGAGTTTACTGAAATTGCTGAAACTTATAATTGGATTCATGATAAGTTAGTTCAAATTGAAAATGATGGTGAGATGGAGTATGAGGATGCTACTTTAAGACCATTTTTAACTGATGAGCAAATAAAATTGATGGAGCTAAATAATATTGATTTGGATAGAGATTATACTTTACCAGATTTAGAAAAATTAGAGGATTTAGTTTATAATATTATGATGACTCATATGGATGAAAATGGTGAATATACTGAACTTGCAGAAAAATATGAGAAGATAATTGATGTAATAGTTAAAATTGAGAATGAGATGTAAAATAAAATTTTTATAGGGTGATATGTATGACGAATTTATTAATAAAATTATTTGTAAAGGATAATGAAAATCCAAAAGATGAAAATGTAAGGCCTAAATATGCAATGCTATCAAGTATTACAGGCATTGTTGTTAATTTATTTTTATCAATTTTTAAATTGGTGATAGGAATTGTTACTAATTCTATGTCAATTATTTCTGATGCTTTGAATAATGTTACTGATACTGGCTCATCAATTGTAACTATGATTGGTTTTAAATTGTCTCAGAAAGAAGTGGATAATGAACATCCTTGGGGACATGGTAGGATGGAGTATATTACTGCTTTTATTGTTGATATTTTAATTATATTGGTTGGCGTTGAATTATTACAAAATTCTGTAGATAAAATTATCCATCCAGTTATGCCAACTGTTAATGGCGTTGTAATATTTTTATTGGTTGTAGCCATTTTAGTTAAGTTATGGCTATTTGTGTTTTATTCAAAGATTGCAAAGAGGATTGATTCTTCAGCTATAAAAGCTACTGCATATGATAGTATTTCTGATTGTGTGTCAACTTTTGTTGTATTATTTTCAAGTGTTATAAGTTTAATATTTGGTATAACAATTGATGGCTATGTTAGTATATTAGTTGCAATTTTCATTTTAATTACTGGTGTTAAGGCATTAAAGGAAACTATTGATATATTGCTTGGCTCTAAACCAGATAAAGAATTTATTGATCAGATAAGTGAATTTGTAAAAAAATATCCTATGATTGCTGGAATTCACGATATTATGGTTCACGATTATGGCCCTGGTAGAAAGATTGTTTCTTTTCATGCGGAAGTTCCAGCAGATGCTAATATTTGTGAAGCCCATGATATTATTGATGAGCTTGAACAAGATATGTTAAAAGAGTTTAAATGCATTACAACTATTCATATGGATCCAATTGTTGTTAATGATGCAAAAATAAATGAGGCTAAAGCTTCTGTTGAGAAAATTGTTAAAGAAATTAATGAAAATTATTCTATTCATGATTTTAGAATGACTGATGGAGGCAAAAGAATTAATTTAATTTTCGACTTAGTTATTCCAAGGGATGATAAAATTGATAAAGATGCTTTAAGAAAAGAGATTATAGAAAAGGTTAAAAAGATAGATAGTAAATATTATGCGGTTTTTACGATTGAGCATTTATTTGTATAAAAGACTCGAAAAAAATTTGATTATGTATTTTTTTATGTTATAATGTCTAATGTAATATTCATTATTACTTGAAAGTAATAATCATTGAGGTGAGTATGGAAGCAAAGAAAAACAGTGATATGAAGTATTTGGCTAGATTATTTTGGATTTTTATAGTTGGTAGTTTAGTCGGATTTGCATATGAGAATATTTTGGTTTTATGTCAAAAAGGACATTTTATTTTACGACAGGGGCTGTTGTATGGACCGCTTATTCCTGTTTATGGAGTGGGAGCGGTTATATATGAACTTACAATTCCAAAAATGGAAAGTCATTTAAAAGCCTTTTTCTATTCTATGTTTTTCGGTGCTGTTACAGAATATGCTTGTTCATACATACAAGAAGTTTTATTTGGAACAATTTCTTGGGATTATCATTGGGTAACAATTAATTTTAACGGTAGAACAAGTTTATTACATGCTTTTTATTGGGGACTTGCAGGAGTTATATTTTATGATATAATCCATCCGTGGTTCGATAAAATTATGAATAAACCATTTACTATGAAAGTGAAAGTAATTACTGTTATTACACTTATTTTTATAGTTGTTGATGTTGGGCTTTCGGGATTAGCTTGCTACAGACAGAAAGAACGTGTTGAGGAAATTCAAGCTAAAAATAATTTGGATAAATTTTTGGATAAGCACTATCCAGATGAAAAGATTGATAAAATATATACTAATAAAATTTTAAAAGTTACCAACATTCCATGATGCTTTTGAAAATTATATAAAATAACAATGTACAGAAATTTGAAAAATTCGTGTGTGAACAAAGATGTGGACTTAGAAAAGTTATAATAGGTATAAATGTTATTAATGTTTGCTTTGGCTCAAAGAAAAAATATAGGGGCACTGCTTTTTTAGCAGTGCTTTTGTAATTAAAAAGAAATGTTTATTTTATTGTTATAATTTTTATTTAATGGTATACTTTTGTCGGATGGGGTGAGATTATTGAGAAATAAGAAAAAAAGAAGAAGTAAAAGAGTACAAAGATTGTTTTTGTTTTTAATAATTGCTGTAATTATTATGACTGTTGCACTTGGAGTTCAGATTAAAAAACTTCAAGAATTAAATGCTAGCAAAAATAAGGTTTCTAATTTTTCAGGTAAACAACAAAATGATGCTGAAAAAATAGATGCTAATGCCAAAATAGATATTTTGAAGTATGATTCTTTTATTGGTAAAGTGTATACTCAAAGCCAATTAGAAAATATGATAAATAGTGATATTTCTGATTTATATAATAATTATGATAAACCTAAAGAAATCGAATATGAATGTACTTCAGAAAGTGCGTCAAATAGTGATGTTGCTGAGAATATTGCAATAAAAATTTATGAAAATGATTTCAATACGGTTAAATCTGCAGATGTTATAGGACAAAATGAATTATATTATGTAGTTAAGGTTAATTATGATTATACAAATGGTAGTTTAGCTAAGAGATATTCTAAAAATGCTATTGTTTTTAAGAATTTTTATTATGACGATGAGGAAAATGTTTTTAATGTTGATGATGTAGAAAATGTTAAAACTATTTTAGATTTAGACAATTACATTAATGATTTTTCAAATGGTGCTAAGATTGATATTCAATCATTTATTCAAAAAAATGGTCAAAATTATGAATATATTTTATATTATTTAAGTTTAAATTATGGTCAATCTGATAAAAAAGATACAGTTGATTTAATGAAAAAGGTTGTTTCAATTGATGCTGCAACTGGTAAAGTTGTTGGAACTGATAAGCTTTCAGTTAGAACTGGCATTGAAATTTAGTAGGAGTGAAAATATGAATAAATTAGGAGATAAGTTTATTTCAGGTCAAATTATTAATTTAGATTGTGAACCTATAGAGAAATTAGAAAAACTTGCTACAGATTTAAGAATAAAAGAAGATAATTTGAGATTAGATTTAGATGCAACAATGAATCAAATGATAAATGAATAAAGGAGTTTACTATGAATTTGAGTGCAAAGAGAAATTTAAGAAATTTGTCTAGAACTAGTGAAAAATATACTTTTAAAGGAATAAAGTTTGCTGGAATAGATATGCTTACAGCAACGGAATTGAATGATGAAAAATTAAATATGAGAAATGATAAAGTGCATTGTTTAATTACTAATGCTGGTAAGATTACACCAAGTGTTAGTTTCAGAAAGCCATCAATTTCAATTACTTCTGCTAATTATTTTTTTGATGAATGTAGTTACGGCAAGGAAAATAATCCTGTAGAGTCATTAAGAATCACTTTGAAAACATCAGAAAATGTTTTAGAGAATATTCTTGGAAATACAGCAAGACAAAATGAAAGAAGCATTAGTAATACAAAGGATAAGAAAATGGATTTTGAAAGATAGGAGTTTTTTTAATGAATACACTAAAGACATGTCAAGATTTACTTGATACAATTACTGATATTGCTGATGTTGAGGCTAATAGATTACTTATTTGGGCTACTATTTATACTCGAAAATGTCAGGATATTAAGAAAAGAAAGTTAGATAATTTTAAAAGTTATTTTGATAACCAAATTGCTTTTTATAAGAGAAGTTATCAGAAATATGCTAAAGAATATGAAAAGTTGTATTCTGAATATGGAAAAGCAATGGATAGATTGATTGAACAATATAATGCTTATTATAATTATGTTCAAAATGAAGAGGTTTTTGCAAAGAGCAATCAAAAGATTGCTATAGCTAATTTTTTAGTTAGTAAAGATGGTTTGGATAGAGCGAAGCTTAATGGAAATTATGCTTTGATGGAAAAATCAAGTAAGAAGGTATTTGCTACAGCACAAAAGAAATTGAATTATGATATTATTATTGATGAATGTGATAGCAGATTAACGGAATGTGCTAATGATACATATGCTGATTTGGATGAGTTATTTAGTATTTGTGATTCTGGACTTAATTTAAAAAGAGAAGGCTATATGAAAAGGTTAATGAACTTTTTTAAACTTACATTTGGTGGAGAAAAGGGATTTAAAAATTATGTTTTAGAACCTTTGAAAACGAAGGTTGCTAATATTGATAAATTGTCAATTATAAAAACTTCTAATATTAAAATAAAAATGATTAGATTTGTTTCACAGATGGAGAATATTAGAACAGATGTTAATTTAACTTTTAATGAGACTTTGAATAAAAATTAAGGGATGTTGTAATGAAAAAAATTATTTTAAGATTAATTATTATAGCTTTGTTATGTTTAATTGCGGTTGCTACTGTTTTTTTAGGTGCTGGATATTCAATGTATTCTAAGGCTATTAAGGCCGAGAGTATGGATGATAAAATAGCTGATATAAGGAGCAATGCGAATTATACTAAAATAGATGATGTTTCCCAAATGTATAAAAATGCGGTTGTTGCAGTTGAGGATCATAGATTTTATAGTCATTGTGGAATTGATGTATGGGCTATTATGAGGGCTATGGCTAGAAATGTTAAGTATAAGGAATTGCTAGAAGGCGGTAGTACAATAACTCAGCAATTGGCTAAAAATACGTATTTTACTCAGAGCAAGGAACTTACTAGAAAAGTTGCTGAAGGTTTCATGGCTATTTCATATGAAAAGAAATTAGAGAAAGATGAAATTTTAGAATTATATATTAATACTAGTTATTTTGGAAATGGATATTATGATATTAAAGAAGCTAGTTTAGGGTATTTTGGAAAATTACCTAATGAAATTAATGATTATGAAGCTACAATGTTAGCTGGTGTTCCGAATGCTCCGTCTGTATATGCTCCAACTGTTAATTTTAAGTTGGCTTCTGAAAGACAGACACAGGTTTTAAACAAAATGGTTGAGTATGGTTATATTACGGATGAGAAGAAAAATGAAATTTTGAGTATGACGGAACAGTATAGAGAACATTTTAGTAAAGGAAGATGATTAAAAGATTAGTTTGAAGAGAACTAATCTTTTTTGTTTTATAGTAGAATGTTTTGAATTTATTATAGAAGAAAATATTATATTGATTTTTTGTTCCTTGCTAAAATATTTTCCAACCTACTAAACTTCGTTTAGAAGGTTAGGGAAAAACTTTCAAACTGCGCGTCACTCAAAAATCAATATAATATTTTTTTAATAAATAATTCTAATTTTGGTGCAACTTTTTTTATTTTAAAATTGTAATATAGGTGTAAAAGAAAAAATGATTATGGAGGAGCAATGAAGGAAGATAAGAAATTATATAAGAGGTTTTTGGACCGGAGATAAAAAGGCGTTTGAGACTATTATAGATACACATATGGAAGCGGTTATATATTTTATAAATAGGTTTGTCAAAAACGTTGATATTGCTGAAGATTTGGCTCAGGATGTATTTGTATATGTTCTTATTAATAAGAAGGAGTATGACTTTAAATATTCTTTAAAAACATATTTGTATACAATAGGGAAATGTAGGGCGATTAATTATTTGAAAAGAGAGAAAAGAATTGTTAGTTTAGCAGAAAATATGTATAAAGACGAGAATGATATTGAAGATATCGTTTTTAAAAAAGAGAAAAATAAGAATATTAGAAAGGCTATAAACAAATTGAGCAATGAGCAGAGTCAGGCAATTTTTCTGGTTGATATTGAAGAATTGTCTTATAAGGAAGCTTGCAGAGTAATGGGAACATCTATGTCTAGTTTGAAATCTTTGATTCACAGAGCTAGAAAAAATTTAAAGAAAATTTTAGTAAAGGAGGAAGAAAAATATGATAGATAAAGAAATATTTAAGAAAAAAGTTTTTGAAAAATATAATGATAATTTAGATGAAAAAGATGAATTTTATGCTACTCCGATATATAGCTCTAAAGATAAAAAAAGTAGATCGATTATAAAAACAATATTAACACATTTGATTCCAGTTGTTGCTGCGATGGGTGTTGTATATGCAGGTGTGAACATGAATACATCTAACTATGTCAGCCAAAAGAGTAAAACTGATTTTGTAAATAATGTTGAATATGATTATTCACAGTATATGGATTATCAGGATAAAATCTACTATGATTTCATAAAAAATTATGGAGATTATGAAAATTCATTAAAGCAATGGCCTAATTTGTTAAAGATGAATGAAGAAGAATTTAATGAATATTTTGTGCTTGTGATTGCAGTTGAAAATACATCATTGATGGGACTAAGTTTTTCTAATTTAACTTGCGATGATAATACGATGTATGTTGAGTTATATCAATCAGCCAATGCTTCTATTGAAGATGGAAGTGTTATATCAGTAAAAGTTCCTTTGCAACAATTAAGAGAAAATATTAAGTTTAATGTAACTGGTAGACAGCCTCAAGATAGTAACTATGTATCAATAAGAAAAATTTCTAAAGATTACTCAGATGAGCAGGCTGTTAAGGATGGATGTTTTGTTATAAAAAATAAGGATGTAATATCAGATGATGCTAATGAATTAGTTGATTTTATTAATAGTAAGAGTGATGGCTTTATTAGAATTGTTGATTTTGAGGATGCAACTAAAATAAACGATATGGAGTTTGAAAGTGTAACTACAGTAACTGATATAGAATTTGAAGATGGAAATTATTATATTAATATATTAGATTTGAAAACTGGAAAGATTACTTATATGATAATGGAGGAATTAATGGTTGTGAGGTATAAGGGAATGAATGATTATTCAATACTTGCTCAAGGAAAATATATTCATCAATGTTATTTAGTTACGATTAATATTAAAGAAGAAAACTAGATTTTAAATAGCACAAAATGGAAGAAAAAATGCTAGAAATGTTTTGGATATATGGGGGACGCTGTCCCATCAAATAACTGAAAAATAGAAGGTATTGAAAAATACCTTCTATTTTTTTAGACAATTTTGTACATATGTCTAAATTTTAGCAAACTCAGGGCTAAAGTGCTTGACAGAATGCAAAAAAGAGAGTACACTTGTTCTTTAGGAACAGATAAAAATGTTAATGATTATAGCAATACATTAATAGAGGAAAGGTGATGATATTATGAAAAAAGAGAAAATTTTTACTATTATAATTTTCATGGTAGTTTTGTTAATACCATTAATTTATAGTTTCTTTTATTTGAAATCTTATTGGAATCCATATGGAAACTTGAGTGATATGAAAATTGCTGTTGTTAATTTGGATTCAGGAAAAGATGGTTCTAATGAAGGAAATGAATTTGTTAAAAGCTTAAAAGAGAGTGATACTTTTGATATTCAAGAGGTGTCTGAGGCAGAAGCGGAAGATGGAATAAAAAAAGGTGATTATTATGCAACAATTAAAATTCCAGAGAATTTTACAGAATGTTTAAAGAGCGCTTCTTCAGAGGATAAACAAATCGCAACAGTTACATATAGTCCAAATCAGGCTACAAATTATTTGGCAACACAGATTGTTAATAGTGCAGTAAAAACTATTCAATTAAATTTACAATCTAAGGTTGATAAAGAGATTATTGCTGAATTGTCAAATAAATTAAATGAGGTACCAAATAGTTTACAAACAATTAGCGATGGCGCTGATAGTATTTTAAATGGTGCTGAGAGTTTAGATTCTGGTATAAAACAAATTAGTGATGGAACTAATCAATTAAGCAGTAGTTATTCTGAATTTAATGCTGGTGTTCAATCTGCTTATTCAGGAAGTGAGAATTTACAAAATGGTATAGCTCAAGTTTCAAGTGGAGTTGCTAATTTACAAGTAGGAAGCCAAAATCTTGATGGAGCTATAGATCAAATTAATAGTGGAATTGATGGCATGAGTGCTAATGGAGTAGAGAATGTAACAGCTCTTGTTACTGGAGTTAATAGCTTGAATGAGAATGCAGGAAAATTAAATTCTTATGCTACAGATGGAGCAAATTTATCAAAGAGTTTAGCTACAGATGTAAATGTTTATGTTGGTAATGTAAATGCTATGCAACAAGAATTACAAGCACTTTTAACTAATCCAACAGTATCTAGTGAAGATGTAAAAAATGTCTTGTCTAAATATAGTCCAACATTGAGTGAGAAATCTTCTATAGCAGAAACAAGTAAGAAATTAGCTCAAAATGATGGTGCTGCTAGTCTATATGCAAGTGGTGTATATAAAGGAACTGGTGAGTTACTTCAAAAATCAAGTGGATTAACTCAAATGTTTCAAGGTATTCAAGGTTTGAAGTCAGCATTAGTTGAAGTAAAGAAGGGAACTACTACTTTGAAGAATGGTACAAATTTGTTAGCAAACGGTACACAGACTTTATCTAATGGCAGTGTAGCTTTAACTTCTGGATTAGCTAAATTAAATTCAAGTTCAAATCAAATTGATAATGCTATAAAAACAATTAATACAGGTGTTAGTTCAGCATCTGATGGAAGTACGCAATTAGTTGATGGTGTTCAAACATTTAAAACATCAATAAATGAAGGTATGGAGTCTACAAAGGAACAATTAAAATCTTTAAATGGAATTGAAGAATTTGGTGAGAAACCTATTAATTTTGAAACTGAAGAATATGGTAAAGTTGATTCTTATGGAATTGCTTTCACGCCATTGTTCTTGTGTATAGGTCTTTGGGTTGGAGCTTTAATGGCATATGTTGTTTTATATTATGATCATGATGAGAGATTTGGAATTTTAGGAATTACAAGCAAAAATAAGATTTTACAAAATGTTATATATATTGCAATAGGTGCGATTGAAGGATTAGTTACAGGTATATTATTAAAAGCTGGTTTGGGATACACAGTAGAAAATATGGCATTATATTATGGTGCAAGTATTTTAATTGGAATAACATTTATGAGTATTATACAATTCTTAATTAGAAACTTTGGAGATATTGGTAAATTCTTAGCTCTTATAGTTTTAGTTTTACAATTAGCTGCAGCAGGTGGTACATTCCCAATAGAAACTATTGATAAAGGTTTCCAAGCAATATCACCATATTTACCAATGACATATTCAATTAAGTTGTTAAGAGAAATTTTAGTTCCAACAGCAACTAACTTTAAGGTACAATATATTGGAATTTTAATTGGTATAAGTGTAGTAACATTTGCAATTACTGGAGTAGTTGATATTATTAAAAAAAGAAAAATTATTGATGAAAATAAATAAGATTATTCTTCAATGGCTAGAGTCTATACGATTCTAGCCATTTTTTGCGTCCAAAATGAAGAACATTGGTTTTCTTGACAAGTAATGATTTTATATGTAGGATTAAAAAGGAATTTGTTATATTATAGGAAAGCTCTATGATATAAATTTGAGAAAAATATCTTGAAATTTTATATAATTTTTTGGGAGTGTTTATAATGAAATACATAGGAAGAAGAAAATTATTTATTCTTGTAATTGTTGTGATTGCAGTTGTTCTAGGAAATGTTGTTAATGTTTTTGCTGCTACGTCAGCTGATAATTTAAGAAGACAGCAACAGCAAAATCAGCAACAGATTGAGGATGCAAAGAATAAGCAAAAAGAAATTAGAAGTCAGATGACAGATATACAAAGACAAGTTGATGAATTAGATTCTAAAATTTCTGATTATGAAAGTGATATTTATGATTTAAATTCACAAATTGAAGAGGTTTCAAAAAATATAAACTCTGCGGAAATAGAACTTCAGAAAACTGAAAAGGATTTAGAAGAGAAAGAAGAACTACTTGAAAAAAGATTAGTTGCATCATATAAAGCTGGTTCTACATCTTATTTAGATGTTTTGCTTGATTCTGATAGTTTAACATCATTTTTATCATCATATTATTTGGTAGAGCAAATTTCAGAAAATGATACAAAATTAATTAATACTGTAAAAGAGACGAAACAGCAAATTGAAAATTCAAAAGCTCAATTAGAAGAAAACAAGGCTTCTTTGGAAAATATTAAACAATCAGAAGTTGCGAAAAAGAGTGAATTAGATGCTACTAAAAAAGAGAAAGAGCAAGCTGTTGCTAAATTATCAAATGAAGATAAAGAAGTACAGTCAAAGATAGATGAGATGAGATCTGAGGACTCTAAAATTAGAGCTGCTATTGCTAAAGCTGAGAGAGAAGCAAATAGAACTTCTAGCAGAGGTAATGGCGGAAGTAGAAGTTCTTCATCAAATCCAGGTGGATTTATTTATCCAGTTCCTGCTGCATATAAAAAGGTAACATCTGGTATGTATTATTCAGAATCAAAAAGATATCATGGTGCATATGATTTTGGCTCAGGCGGAATAGCAGGTCAACCTGTTTATGCGGTTAAAGATGGTACTGTTATTTACACAGCTAATTTGACTAATAGTTATGGTACACATGTTATAATTAGACATAGTTCTGGTTTATATACATTGTATGCTCATGGTCAAGCTGGTTCACTTTCTGTTTCTGTTGGGCAAAAGGTTTCTCAAGGTCAACAGATTATGAGAGTAGGAAGTACTGGAAATTCGTCAGGTCCGCATTTGCATTTTGAGGTTAGAGTTGGTTCTGGTGGATATGGTGATAGGGTTAATCCTGGGGCATACTTACCATAGTGAAGTTGATTCAAAGCAAGGTTTTCCCTTGCTTTTTTGATGTATAAAATAAAGGAAAAATCCATATAAAATTTTTGAATCACCGCGAAGGGACCAAACGAGCGAAGCGAGTTCGATTGAAGCATTCTACCCGATTTGAAAATAATAAAATATCAATGGGATGTATATAACAT
>USQZ01000012.1 GCA_900556975.1 uncultured Clostridium sp.
ACTGGTGTTCCTCCTAATATCTACGCATTTCACCGCTACACTAGGAATTCCACTTTCCTCTCCAGTACTCAAGAAAACCAGTTTTAGTTGCAGTTCCTCAGTTAAGCCAAGGGATTTCACAACTAACTTAATTTCCCGTCTACGCACCCTTTACACCCAATAAATCCGGATAACGCTTGCTCCCTATGTATTACCGCGGCTGCTGGCACATAGTTAGCCGGAGCTTCCTCCTGAGGTACTGTCAATTTCTTCCCTCACGACAATAGTTTACAATCCGAAAACCTTCTTCCTATACGCGGCGTCACTGCGTCAGAGTTTCCTCCATTGCGCAATATTCCCGACTGCTGCCTCCCGTAGGAGTCTGGGCCGTATCTCAGTCCCAATGTGGCCGTTCAACCTCTCAGTCCGGCTACTGATCGTCGCCTTGGTAGGCCGTTACCCCACCAACTAGCTAATCAGACGCAAGCCCATCTATCAGCGGATTGCTCCTTTTCTAGCTACATCATGCGATGCTACTAGCTTATGCGGTATTAGCAATGATTTCTCACTGTTATTCCCCTCTGATAGGCAGGTTGCTTACGTGTTACTCACCAGTCCGCCACTAACCGCTCTCAATCTAAAAGAATGAGTTAAGTCCGTTCGACTTGCATGTCTTATGTGCGCCGCCAGCGTTTATCCTGAGCCAGGATCAAACTCTCTTGTTTGTGGTATTTATATTTCATTCTTTTGAATGTTATAAATCTAAACTTAAGTGTTTTATCAAGCTCTTAAACTTCTTGCTTTTTATTGAATTAAAAACTTTTAAAAAATTTTACTTTTTCGGTACTGATTTTTAGGTTTAAAAATCATACCGCTTCGGTTTATTCTCTAAAGGATTTACTGTTTACTTTTCAATGTACTTTTTGTTCTCCCTTGCGGTGAACGATTTGTATTATACAATATGTTTTTATCTTTGTCAACACTTTTTTAAAATTTTTTTAAAAAAGTTTTTTTGACAGTTTTTGGCATTATTATTTCTAACTTTTTTACCCAAAAAACGTACTGTGTTCATTTGTTTTTATTTTTGCAAAAACTCGTGAACTGGATATTAGTTTATCACCATTTTAAATGAATGTCAATACCTTTTTCATATATTTTTTCTGGTATTTTTTTCCATATCACAGTTCACAGCTTTAGAAGAAAAAAAATCTAAAATATCAAACCGAGCCTCTCTCACTCAGGTCCAAAATGTATATATGTATATGATTTTAAACTTTTCGAATGTGATTAGAGCAATATTAGAATTTCTTAAATAAATTTATGGAAAGCGTTCACGTCGAGCGAAGCGAGGACTAAGTGGAAGAAGCCATCAATTTATTTTAGAAATTCTTATGTTGCGTATTGAACCGAGAAAATGTTTAAAATCATATACATATATACATTTTTTTGTGAGCATTCCTCCGTTATTTATTTAAGATTTTCTATTTTTTACTTCAATCAAATGAATACAATATCAAATATATATAACCCTTAAGGTGGCAACTTGTGCTCAAAAATTTTCTTAGGCTGTGAATTGTAACTTGGTGTTAGTTAAACACTTTATTTTAATATTATAAAAAGTTGAAAAATGTCGTAGAGTATGCTAAAATATAGGTAGATATTGTAAAATAGCAAAATAAACTAAAGTTTATGACGCAAAGCCAAAGGTCTAAAAGTATATATGCTTATGATGGCTAGGTTGCACAAATGAAAAGAGGGAATTTATATGAAAATGAAAAAAATATTTAAAATTATTGGAATTATAATATTATCATTATTATTAATTACATTAATTTATTTTACAATTTTACACTTTAATGGAATTTTAAAGAAAGACAATACAATGACAAGAGAGGAAGTTATTACATTATTAAAAAAAGGAGAAGAATGTTCAAATTATTATTATTCTTCTGAAGAATATATATTGTTTAAAAAAGTAAATGAAATTAAAACAGAATATTATATAAAAGATGGTGTTATAAAATGTGTAAGCAATGGTAATATTTTAAGATGGGAAAATTATAATACAGATGAAGTAATTAGTATAATGGGAAAAAATGCAGGTGTTTCATCTTTAAAAAGTTATTATAATTATGGTGATGAAACAGTTTTATATAATCAAAAAGGTTTTGACTATTCAATAATTGCTGATGAAAAAACTTTTAATACTAATTTTGAATATTTAGGTGAAAAGCAGTATAATGGAAGAATGACTATACTTGTTCAAGTATGGAATAAAGATAATACTAAAGTAAATCCAACAATCTTTTACATTGATAAGGATACAGGCTTAATAATGAAAAGAATTGATTATAGTGCTATGGGATTAATAAAATTAGATTGCAATAGAAATGTAAAATTAGATGTAGTAACCGATAAAGATGTAGAAAGACCAAATCTAGATAATTATGAAATATTAAATAGTGAAAAATAAAGAAATGTTATATTGTATAATTTAAGAGAATAATAAAATTTTTAGCAAGTGATTATTGATAACCACTTGCTTTTATAATACATAGGAAAATTATTTTAGTTATGAGGTGAATATTATAATTCAATTTTAGGCTGATATCTCTCAAGCCACATATTAACCTGACACAAATACGCCATAAGTTGAGGCCCGGTCCTTGGATGTCAGAAAACAATACGGACAGCTAACCGCTGATACTGTAAGAAAAGTAGAAAATACACAATCTGCAAAAATGAACGTTTTTTATAAAAATAACGAAAAATAATATAAAATATGTGATTACTGAAATAAATTGTTATTGGATAACAGTTTATTATGATAATATAAAATAAAATTATACTTGACAGTCAATACTACATAATATATAATACAAATATATTTATTAGTAAATATATACATAATCGAGAACGGAGTGGTATTATGGAAAACGCTGTTGAGAAAAATAATACAAATGATAAAATTGAATTGGTGAAAAATTCATCAGATAATATTAGAAATTTAATTTATACGATTAGAGGAAGACAAGTAATGCTAGATAGTGATGTTGCGATGCTATATCAATATACTACAAAAAGAATAAATGAAACAGTTAGAAGAAATATTAATAGATTTCCAGAAAAATTTTGTTTTCAATTGACAGAAAATGAAATTGATAACTTGAGGTCGCAAATTGCGACCGCCTCAAAAGTATTTGAAAATAAATTTAGAAATAAAAAATTTTTACCTTATGCATTTACAGAGCAAGGAATAGCAATGCTTTCAGGTTTATTAAAAAATGAAATAGCAGTTAAAGTAAGCATAAATATAATGGACGCATTTGTGGAAATGCGAAAATTCATATTATCAAATGGACAAGTTTTTGACAGGCTAACAAATATAGAATATAAATTATTAGAACAAAGTAAAACACTAACAGAACATGAAGAAAAATTTGAAAAAGTATTTGATGAATTACAAAAAAATGAAAAAGAAGAATTTAAACAAAAAATATTTTTTGATGGGCAGATATATGATGCTTATAGTTTGATAATTGGTATTATAAAAAGAGCGAAAAACAAAATTTTAATTATAGACAATTATATAGATGACAGTATTTTAGAAATGCTACAAAAGAAAAACAAAAATGTTGAAGTTATAATTTTAACAATACAAAATAACAAATTAACCAAATTGGATATTCAAAAATTTAATAAACAATATCCTACATTAAAAATTGCATATACAAATAAGTTTCATGATAGATTTATAGTAATTGATAACAAAGAGTTATATCATTGTGGAGCATCACTTAAAGATTTAGGAAAGAAATGTTTTGCAATTTCTAAAATAGAAGATATTGAATACATAGAAAAGATAAGTTGTGTAGAAGAAGTCAAAACACAATAAAATAATATAAAACATGTGATTACTGAAATAAAATGTTAGTTAATGGCACTTTATTTTTTGCATATTTATTGTAATAATTTGGTATTTATGATAATATAAAATAAAATTAAGAGGCATACAAGAAAATGTACAATCTTTATGGTATTAGAAGATTTAATATTATTAATTACTGGAATAATAGCTGTATATAAAAATGATATAAAGAAAATACATAATAATAAAAGTTATAAAGAAAGGTAGGAAAGAATATGAATACTTTTGTTAATTATGCACATAGAGGAGCATCAGCATATGCACCAGAAAATACAATGGCAGCTTTTAAAAAAGCATTTCAAATAGGAACAAACGGAATAGAACTAGATTTACAAAAGACTAAAGATGAAAAAATAGTTATATTTCATGACGATAAAATAGATGAGAAGTCAAATGGAACAGGAAAAATATCGGACTATACATATAAAGAACTATTAGAATTTGATTTTGGAAGTTGGTTTAGTGAAGAATTTGAAAATGAAAAGATAGTTCTATTTGAAGATTTTATGAAAGAAGTATCAAGCAAAGATTTAATTTTAGCAATAGAATTAAAAGAAGAAGGGATAGAAAAAGAAACCTTAGAAATTATAAAAAAATATTATAATAAAGCCAATGTTTTTATTACTTCATTCAAATATAATGCATTATTAAATGTTAGAAAATTAGACAAGACTATAAAAATAGGATGGCTTATTAAAGAAGATATAAATCAAAAAAATATATTAGAGTTTATGAAAATTTCTGGAAATCAAATATGTCCACCAGCTGACTTAGTTTCAGAAAATGGAATTAAATTAGCAAGAAAAAATAATCTGGGTGTTAGATTATGGGGAGTTTCTAATGAAAATATAATGTTAAAAGTATATAATTTAGATATAGATGGAATGACTGTAAATTTTCCAGATAAATTAAATGAATTAATAATGAACCCTCCTTATTAAACTTTTTTGTCTAATAATTTGGGTTCACTTCAATTAGAACCTCTACTTTTACTTAAATCTCAATTTTCGGATGATACTTCTCAAGCCACATATTAACCTGGCACAAATAAGCCATAAGTTGAGGACCAGTCATAAGTTGCCCAAACCAAGGGCGAGAAAAAGCAGAACCATCAGTATTCAAAATCTCCAAAATATAATCTCGATTAAGAAGGCTGTTAATAGGAGCATTTTTATCCTTCATAATATCAGCAAGCATGCCCTCAACTTTAGCCAAATAAGTAGGATTATGAGTCTTAGGATAAGGAGATTTTTTTCTATCAACAATTTCATCAGGCAAGAAATCTTTGCAGATATATCTAAGCATACCTTTTTCACGACCATTCAAAGCCTTTATTTCCCAAGGGATATTCCAAACATATTGAGCCAAACGATAATCACAAAATGGAACACGAAGCTCAAAACCATTATACATAGCCATTCTGTCAGAACGGTCCAAAAGAGTTTGCATAAACCAATTCAACGTAAGGTGTGAAATCTTTCTTTTTTCAGCTGTTTCAGGAGAATCTGAATCTAAAATTTCAACTTCAGACAAACTTTCATTATATCTATAATCAATATAACTTTTTAAATTAACCTTTTGACCAATAGATGGATTCAAAAGTCTTTGCCTTTCATCAATTGCAATAGACCAAGGAAAAGTTCCACTATTTAAAGCATCTTCACGAAAGAACCATGGATATCCGCCAAAAATCTCATCGGCACATTCACCAGTAAGAGAAACAGTCATTTCCTTTTTAACATTTTTACAGAATAGCAATAAAGAAGAATCAATATCTGCCATACCAGGCATATCACGTGCAATCATAGCATCTTCTAAATATTCTGCAAGTTCAGGAGTATCAATAACAATTTGATGATGATTTGTGTGTAAATCTCTATTCATTAAATTGATGTAATAATTATCTGAATTCGGTTGAAAATCGCTTTTAACAAAATTTTTATCATTATCCACATAATCGATAGAGTAAGTATCTAAAGGTGGTAATTCATTATCCTTACAATAATCAGAAGCAAATTTTGTAATAATACTTGAGTCTAGACCACCAGAAAGAAATGTACACAAAGGAACATCAGAAACAAGTTGTCTAGTAATAGCATCATTCAACAAAAATTTCACTTTTTGACAAGTAGTTCCAAAACTATCTGTATGTTTTTCAGATTTTAATTTCCAATAGCGTTCAATGTGCAAACCATAACTATTAAAAGTAGCACAATGAGCAGGTTTTAGCTCATAAATATCCTTAAAAACTGTAGTTCCAGGGGTATGAGCAGGACCGATTCCAAATAATTCGCCAATGCCTTGATTATCTAGTACTTTTTCAATTCCGGGATACTCGAATAAAGCCTTAATTTCAGAGCCAAAAATCAGACTACCATTTTTCATTGTATAAAATAGTGGCTTTACTCCAAAATGGTCACGAGCCATAAAAAGTTCTTTTTTTCTACTATTCCAAATAGTAAAAGCAAAAATTCCATTGAGATAATGAACAACATCATTTCCATAATGAATATAAGATTTTAATAAAACTTCAGTATCACAATGACCATTAAAAGTAAATCCATTTTCAGACAAAGTTTTTTTCAATTCTTTGGTATTGTAAATTTGACCATTATAAACAATAACATATTCACCATAAGAATATTTTTCAATCATTGGTTGCTTTCCACCGTTCAGGGTCAATAACAATTAGACGTTTATGACCTAAAGCAACATTTTTGTTTATGTAATATCCATCTTCATCTGGACCTCTTTTAGCCAGAGTGGAATTCATATTTAATAAGATATTTTTCTTAGAAGAAACATCATTTTTAAAATCAACAAAACCAACAAAACCACACATATATAAACCTCCGACTTTGATAAAAGTAGCCAATAAAATATAATGACAATTAAAAAAAGTGCAAATTTTAACAATATTTATTAGCATCTTTAATAGTATATGCAATTTTTTCAAAAAGTTGCTTTTGAAAAAAATATGTGATAAACTAAACACGTAGTAAGAGGAGATGAAATATATGTACTTAAAAAATATAGTAGGGCATTTTATGGTAATAACAAAACACAAATGGGTAGTATTCAAATTATGCTGCAAAGTAGGACAACCTTGGAGAGGTTTTGTTCATGATTTATCAAAATATTCACCAACAGAATTTTGGGAAGGAGTAAAATATTTTAATGGAAAACATTCACCAATAACTGACTGCAAAAAAACAGAGGGATATTCAAAAGCTTGGCTACATCATAAAGGAAGAAACAAGCATCATACAGATTACTGGGTAGATTTAAGTGCACCAGATAAAACTCCAATTATTCCATATCAATATGTTGCAGAGATGCTTTGTGATAAATTGGCAGCAGGGTTGATATACAAAGGTAAAGAGTGGACTAAGGGATATGAACTAGAATATTGGGTCAATGAAAGAGATAAAACTCTTGTTAATGATCAAGTTGAAAATTTGATAACTGATTTCTTTACTCAAGTTAGCCAAGTTGGTATAGATAGGGCTTTGACTAAAAAGAATGTAAAGGAACTTTATAAAAAATATTGTATTGAGTATAAAAAAAATTGATAATTCTCATAGATTATTTTGTTTTGCAAAATAATCTGTGAAGATTTTTCGACTTAGTATGGGTTAAAATAATTTGTTTTTTACTGGTTGAAAAATTTTTTAAAGATTTCTGAAGTTTTTTTGAAAAAAGTATTGACAATTTTTTTATATAATATTATAATATCAATTGTCGTTAGGACAGCCAGTTCAATATTAAATGCAGATGTGGCGGAACTGGTAGACGCACAGGACTTAAAATCCTGCGGTTGAATAAACCGTGCCGGTTCGATTCCGGCCATCTGCACCAGTTAATAAAAACCTTGTAAGTGTTGAAATATCAATATTTTACAAGGTTTATTTTTATAAAATTAATGCAATAGTAATGCAGTAGAGTTTTAATTTATTTTTTTAAACTCATTAAAAGCAAATTCTTCTGATATATCTATATAATCATCAGTAACTTCGCTATCTTCAACATGACCAGCAAAATATTGTATAGCATCTTTATCCATATGTGCTTCTTTCCATTGTGTAATTCTGTCATGTCTTAATCTGTGATTGTGCAAACTTAGATTAGATATATTATATTTTTCATTTATTCTTCTTAACCAAGCATTTATTTCTTTATCACTTATAAAAGTATTTTTTTTATAATCCCAAAACAATAAGCCATATATATTTGTTATATTGTCAGACAATTCTTCATTTAATATATCTTTTAATTCTGTATCGATAGGAAAATATCTTTCTCCTTCATCTATTTTGGTTGCTTTATTATAAGTTTTTGTATGTTCACCAAGAATAGTATTATTTTTTTCATCTCTCGTAAGTGTGTTATGAATATGCAGTTTGTTTTCATTTTGGTTGATATCATTAATCGAACGTGCTAATACTTCACCAATTCTCATTCCTGTTAGCCATTCCATTTTTACTATATTACGATATTTATGATTTTTTTCTTCATTATCTAATATATTGTTTAATTTTATTCTTTCAGATGCAGTAAGAGGAAAAATTTTCTTAGTTCCTATTTCAGAAATCGGCTTTTTTAAATTTTCGTCATTCATAATATTATATCTAATTAAGCCAACAGAGGGAGACGATGCAATCGAAAATGCTTTTTTTAATAATCTCCACATTCTGTCAATACCAGAATTAGCATATTTTTTCATATTTTCTTTTGATTTTTGAATATCAGATAAAGAAACTTTTTGTATAGGTTTGTTAATAAAATTAGAACAACATTTTTCAAGTTGCTTTAAAGTGTCAGTATCTCTAGAATAAGTAGTCCCTTGAGTAATACCATCATTAAACTTTTGTTCAATATGTTCTTCAATAATATTTCTAACAGTATCTTTTCTTTTTTCAATATAAGAACCATCATTTAAACTATTTTTTAAAGCAGTAACTCTGGCTTTAAATTCTCTAACAGTTTCTTTTTTTCTTTGTTTCATTGTATTTCTTTTTCCATTATAATAATACTGGTAAACCCAACATTTTAATTTTTCACTATAATATAATGTTCCTTCTCCATTTCCAACTGATTTTGTTCTTTTATTTCTTCTTTCTTTTTCCATAATAAAAACTCCTTTCAAATTACTTCAAAAAGAGTTGCATTCTTATTAAAAATAATGTATAATAAAAATGTAAATGCTTTTCGAAGCGTTTAATGTGTATTAGATAATGTGTTTGTTTTAGCGGACAGCACATTATCTTTATTTATTTTTTATATTTTCTAACAATTGTATTATTTCAGCAAATCCGTCTAGTAGAA
Organism: uncultured Clostridium sp.; assembly: GCA_900556975.1. Lineage (GTDB taxonomy): Bacteria > Bacillota > Clostridia > TANB77 > CAG-508 > UMGS1994. The sequence goes on from USQZ01000012.1 coordinate 9,233, forward strand.
TACTTGTGATAAAAATTATAAAGGCTTCTATTAAAGCAGATATAAAGCCAATAAAAAATCCGTAAGTATAAATAAAAGCAAATAATAAAATTACAGTTCCAATATATCCAATTATTTTTATAATTGTAGATACTCTTTTAATAGTAGTAGCCACATGATTTTCAACATTTTTTAGTTCAATAACATCATTTTTGTATTTTTGATAACACTCATAACAATAACCATTAGTTAATTCACTTTCCATACATTCTTTTTTACACTTCTTGCATTGCATAATTTTATTCTCCTTTCTAAACTTTCCCTTGATAAGATATTACCTTACCAATAATTTCAACATCTTTTTCTCTTGGATTATATATTTGTAATTGATGTTCTGGATTAGTAGACATTGGTTGTAATATAATTAAACCATTTTCATTTTTGTATTTTTTCACAGTTGCTTCACCATTAATTAATATGACACCAATTTCGTCATTTTCTAAATCAGATTGTTTTTGAACAAGTATAATATCTCCCTCATGAAATTTTAAATTCATACTATCGCCTTGGACAGTTAAATAAAAATAAGTATAGCCTTGTTTTATTTGTGAAGACGGAGCGTAAGCATAACTAACAATATTTTCTACTGCTAATAATGGCATTCCAGCAGAGATTTTTCCAACAACAGGAATTTCAACAACTGTATCAGCAGAAGGGAAAACATTGCTATCAACAGACTTTGAATAATTGGAGGAAACAATATCTTCTTTATTCAAAAGTTTTAACATGTTAATAAAATCTTTATCAATTATATTAGTATTTTTTTTCATTTCCTCAATAGAAGTATTGATATTTATGGGCTTTTGAGATATATAATCCATATAAGCCTTAAAAATAATTGAATTTGGTTTATCAAAGTTTAGACTATCAATTTTTTGCTCTACAATCCATTTATTCAACAAATTATCATATTCATTAGAGGATAAATTTAATTTGGATAATTCAACTTCAATTTCTCTTGTAGGATTTTTCATAGTTGTCCTTCCCATTAAATAATCCATAGATACATTAAAAAATTCACATATTTTTAATTTTGCATCGTCACTAGGTTTTCTTCTACCTTGTTCAATCATTCCCATCATACTAGGGGATATTCCAAGCATTTCTGCTAATTCAGGTTGACTAATATTTCTGGAAATTCTTAGTTTTTTTATAATTTCTCCTATCTTTTCCATATAGTACCTCCTTTACATATATTATATAATAACACACAATATGTGTAATGTCAACAAAATAAAAAAAATAAAATTTTTTTAAAAAATACTTGACAATACACAAAAAGTGTAATAATATATATGCGAACTACACAATAAGTGTATTGAAAGGAGAATTATGGAATACTTAAAAGACTTAAGGAAAAGCCTAAATCTTAGCAAAAGAGAAATGGCTAAAAAAATTGGAATTTCATTTTCATATTATGAAAAAATAGAAAGCGGAGAAAGATATGCAAGTAGAAATTTTTTGATTAAATTAAAACAAAAATTTCCTCAATTTGATATGAATATTTTTTTTAGTCAACAATACACAAATAGTGTATCAAAGGAGGGAAAAATATGAAACTTTTAACAAAAAAAGACTTATTAGAACAAATACCATATTGGGGAATACAGACAATAGATAGATTATTTAGCAGTCCAGATTTTCCATCACAAAAGCAAGGCAAAACACATTTTGTTGAAGAAGAAGCCTTGAAAGAATATTTTAAAGTACATCATGAAAATTAACATATATAAGAAATTCAATGAAAGGGGGAAAAGAATATGTTAGTAATTAAAATAGCATTATTAGTAGCAATACTCATTACAATTGTTGGTGTATGTTTTGATATATATTCTAAAGTAAAAGAAATCAAAGAACAAAAAACTAAAAAAGCAATAAAAGATTTACTAAACTTAGCAATATTATCAGCATTGACAGAAGAATTAGGCAAAAATTTAAAAGAAAATAACGAAAAAACAGAAAAGAACAAATAGGATACGACTAGAAGAAACTTAATTTATTTTAATTAAGAAAGAAGGTGAAGATATGTTCAATATATTCAAGAAAAAATCAAATAAAAAAATTAATAAATCCAATAATAAACAAGATTTAGAAGATTTTATTTTAATTCTAAAACAAATCCAAGAAATCAACAATCAAAAGACAATAGGAAAAGGAAGTGTACTAAAGAATTATACACATAAAAAAAATGGAATAGAAAATTCAACAGAGTTAGCAATTGAAAAATATACAAAAAAGATTGAAGAATTAGATAATGCGAATATCTAATCCTTTCAGAATTTAAGTAAATTACTTAACATAAGTTTAATACAAAAAATAAAAAAAGTCAAATACACATTTAAACACTTTGAAAAGTTAAAGGAGATAAAGTTATGAAGATAACAAACAAATTAAATCTTCCTCAACCTTTTGTGGATGCAGTTACAAGAGAATATCAATATAAAGATAAACAATATAGTGTAACAACCATATTAAAAGATGTAAGAGAAATTTTATTGACCAGAAGGCACAATGATGAAATAGAACAAGATGTAGCAGACATGATATGGCTAATATTAGGAACAGCAACACATAGCGTTTTAGAAAATAGTAAAGAGGAAGAAACAGAATTTAAAGAAGAACATTTTGTAGAAGAAGTAGAAAACGGATACAAACTTTCTGGACAAGCCGATTTATACAATGCAGAAAAGAAAATGATAACAGATTACAAAACTTGTAGTGCTTGGAAGGTAATATATAACGATTTTGAAGATTATAGAAAACAATTATTAATGTATGCTTGGGCATTTAAAAAAATGGGATTTGAAGTAGAAAAAGGGCAAATTGTAGCAGTTATGAAGGACCATAACAAAACAAAAGCAAAAGTAGATAGTTCATATCCAGACTACCCAGTAAAAGTAATAGAATTTGTTTTCACAAAAGAAGATTTTACAGAAATAGAAAATTTTATAAAAGGAAAATTTAAAGAAATAGCAAAATATGAAAATGTACCAGATGATGAATTACCGATTTGCTCACCTGAAAATAGATTTAATGAAGGCAATAAATATGCAGTTAAAAAGAAAACAAATAAAAGAGCATTGAAGGTATATGACAATTTGGAGGAAGCAGAAAAACATTTAAAACAATTAGAATATAAAGTTATGGATAAAAACACAGGAGAAATAGAAGAAACACGAAATGACTATGAAATAGAAGTAAGAGAAGGACAAGACAAAAAATGTATGGATTATTGTAGTTGTTGTAACTTCTGTAGTTATTATAAAGAAAAATATTTAAATAAAGAGGAGGAAGAGTAATGGAAAGCAAATACAATGTTTCAACACAATTATATTTAAAAAATGGCAATGAAAATATTAGACTTGGAGAAATAGAAAATATAAGCATAGAAAGAGAATATATAGGAAGTTTTCCTACAGTTAATTTGAGAGGAATATTAGATGCACCAGGCAAAAATTTAAAAGAATTTAAAAAAATATTTTTAAGTACGCAAAAAGAAGTTCCAATGCCTAAAAAATACATAATAAATCATGGGGCAACAGTATTAATATGGGATAATGGAGAAAAAACAGTTGTAAAAAGATGTGCAGATGATGAATTTAATAAAAGATTGGGATTTTTAACGGCATTTTTCCAACATTATAGTGGAATGAGTAAAAATAAGGCTAATAAGTTTTTGGCAGAATTAGAAGTTGAAGATGAAGAAAAAGAAGAAATAAAAACAGTCAAACCAAAACACATGAAAGGAGATAATTAATGGAAGCTATAAAGCCTAATATTTTAAATATTTATTTTAAGAGAAAAAGAGACAAAATTGATGCAAAATATGATAAAGAAATTGAAAAAATTGTGGAACAAGATGAATATCATAAGTTGTTAGATGAGGCAAATACACATCTAAAAGAAATTCTTTCGAAAGATAATGGTATACCAATAGAAGATATATCAGATAGTTATACATTTAAAACAAATAGAGAATTGTTTACAACAAAAACACGAGAAAAACTTAATAAACTTTCTGATGAAGAAAAGAAAGAAAAAGAAAAGTTAATTAATAAATGTGAAGAAGTTAATGCACAGATAGAATTAACAGATACATATGAAGATAAAATATTTATTTATATGAATTATGGAATATTAAACAAAAATAGAAAAATTAATGCATAGGAGGAGAAAATGGAAGATATAAAAATAAGAGCATTAAGAGCAGATGAAATTGAATGTAAAGTAGCACAAGTTGGAGAAAAAGGAGTTCAATTATTGTTATATAAAGATGCTCGTTGTGATAAGAGAATATTAGATGAAACATTTGGAATAATGGGTTGGGCAGATTGTTATTCAGAAATAAAAGGCAATTTATATTGCTCAATAATGATTTACGACGAAAAAACAGGAATGTGGATACAAAAACAGGATTGTGGAATTGAAAGTGCATTTGGAGATAAAGAAAAAGGTGAAGCATCAGATGCATTCAAAAGAGCTTGTTTCAATGTTGGAATTGGTAGAGAACTATATACAAAAATATTTATTTGGATAAAGACAGAAACCGTACCAGCTGGAAAAAAGGGAGACAAAACACTTTACAAATTAAAAGACAATTTTCAATCTTGGTTTGTAAGTTATATAGAAACTGATAATGAAAAAGAAAAAATAAAATACATAGAAATATCAGATAGTGGAGCAAAAAAAGTTGTATTCAAATGGGGAACAAAAGGACAAATTAAGGCAGAAAATAGTCAAACTAATATAACTAATACCCAAGCAAATAAAAAACAGCTAGAAACGAATATGAAAACAACAGAACAACCAAAAGTAGTAAATAAAGAACAACTAGATGAACTTATAAAAGAAGCAAACCAAAGAGGAGATGTAGTTGTTAAAATAGCACAAGATTGTGGTTATGATAATCCAAGAAAAATAAAAGTAGAAGATTTTGAAAAAGTAAAAACTGCAATACAAGCAGAAATATTGATGTAGGAGGAAGAAAAAATGAACAATCAAGAATTTGTAAATAAAGCAAAAGAATTAGTAAAAGATTATTCAATAGAACATTTAGATAAAACAGATGAAATACCAGAATTTGAGGTATATATTGTATGGCTATGCAAGACATTGCAAAATGGAAAAGTTCTATTAAGTACATCGTTAACAGATGGAATGTATTATGAAATTACATATAACGGAGATAAAAACGAAATTTATTTTGATGCTTATAAAAAATTTGAAAATAAATGTATAAAAATTGAAGAAGGAGAAGGAGGAGCAGTTGAATGCTAAATATAACAGGAGAACAAATAATATTTAAAAATAAAAGTAATACAGGTTATTACGCTACTATTAGTCATAAAATGAAAGATGGTACATATGAAAAGAACTTTATGACAGTAGGGTTTAGAAAAGGAGTAGAAGTTGATAACTTTACAAAAATAAATATAAAAAATGGTTTTTTGACACTATGTTCGTATCAAAATGAAAATGGAGAAACTATAAAAAAATTTAAAATAATGGTTTTAGATTTTGATGTATTAGAAACACATTCAAATAATGAAAATACTGAAAATGCACCTGATGATGAAATGTCTGATATTTATCCAGATGATGACTTGCCTTTTTAAGAGGTGAGTTGTCTAATGGAACATAGTTTTAATATAGAAATAGCCCAAAAATATGGAATTAAAGAAGCAATAATGCTAAATAATTTATATTTTTGGATTGAAAAAAATAGAGCAAATAATAAACATATATATGATGGACATGTTTGGACCTATAACAGTTGTAAGGCATTTTCCAATTTATTTCCATATTTAACAGAAAAACAAATAAGAAATACATTAGATAATCTATTAAAGGAAGATTTAATAATAAAAGGAAATTATAATAAATTATCATATGATAGAACTTTATGGTATGCAATTACAGACAAAGGATATTCCATTTTACAAAATGGTCAAATGGATTTGCCCAAAAAGGCAAATGGAAGTGCCGAAAATGTCAAACCTATACCAGATATAAACACAGATAAAGATAATATATGTTCTTCTTTAGCAGAAGACTTTAACAAACTATGGAAGATATATCCAAGAAAAGATGGAAAAAATCAAGCATTTAATCATTATAAGGCTTGGATAAATGGAAAGTCCTATGCTGGTAAAATAGAAAAATTAACAAATCCAGAAATGTGGTATGCAATAAGAATTTATCAATGCAATATAAAGAAAAATAAAACAGAAAAACAATATATCAAAATGGGTTCAACATTTTTTAATGAAGCAATATATGAATATGCAAGTTATTATAGAGAAAATCCACAAGGTTGGGAGAAGAAAATAAAGGAGATATTAGAAAATGAATAATCCTAAAGAAATAAAAGAATTATTAAAACCAACTTTGGTGGCAAGATATTATTTAGGAAATCCAGATAAAACTACAAGAGATAAAATATGGTATAAATCTCCTTGGAGAAATGAAAGAACAGCATCATTTATGGTAGATGATAATGCAGGATTTCATGATTTTGGAGAAAACTGGCATGGAGACATAATGGATTTTGTTGGTAGATATTACAATACAGATTTAATAAATGCAATGAAAATACTAACATCCGATTTTAATTTACCAGAAGATGAAAAAATATCGCAAGACTTAAAAAAATACTTAAAACAACAAAAAGATGAAGAAAGAAAAATACAACAAGCAATTGAGAATTGGTTTAAAACAACTTTAAGTAGCCTATGTGATAAATTACACTACTGGCAAAAAAAAATACCAAATTTAAAGGGATATGAGTTAGCAGAAGCATATTCAAAAGAACAATATATTGATTATTTGATAGATATTTTTATAAATGCAAAAGACGATGAAAAGATAGAATTATACAAAAGTAGAGAGGAGATACAAAGATGTGGAGATTAATACATTAACGGAACAAGAAAAAGCAGAATTACTTAATAAGAAAAAGACTGAACTAACTCCTCCATTATACTATAAATTTTCAGACTATAAATATAATACAAATTGTAAAGATAGGGTGCTTTCTGGAATAAGAGATTTAGATTATTTAACTAAAGGTTTTGAATTAGGATGTATAACAATATGGACTGGACAAACTAATGCAGGAAAAACAACAATAATGACAATGATAACAAAACAAACAATACAACAAGGTGAAAAAGTCTTTTATTTCAATGGAGAACAAACAAAAGATGACTTTAAAAATAACTTGTATAAACAAACTGTAGATAAGAAAGACATATACTCAAAACAATTTTTACAAAAAGGGAAAGAAACTTGTGTATTTGATTATTTTGTAAAAGATGAACAAATACCAAAGTTAGACAAATTATATGGTGAAAATTTAATTGTATATAACAATAATGCAAAAAGGACAATAGATTTCTTAATAAGAGCAATGGAAGAAGTTAGACAAAAATATGGTGTAAGGGTATTTATGTTAGACAATTTTATGCAAATAGATACAACTTCATCAGATGAATATAGAGAACAAAAAGACATAATGGAGAAATTAAGAACATTTGCGGTAAATAAAAATGTACATATTCATTTAGTAGCACATCCAAGAAAAATAGACAAAATGCAAACCAGAATAACTATTTATGATGTTTTAGGAAGTTCAAACTTAGTTAACAAAGCATACAATGTAATTTCAATTATAAGAGTAGATACAATGGATAAAGAAAGCACGGAATATAAAAGATTACAAAAGCAAATGTTTGAAGAAGGATATGACATAACACAAACAAGCAGCATATTAGAAGTGCTAAAAACAAAAGGTATAAGATGCGGATTAGTAGGATTAAAATATGACTCGATTACTAAAACATTCACAGGTCAACCACAAATGACATCAGAAGTGAGAGAAAAGATGAAACATCAAACTCAACAACAAACAGAAATAGATGAAATGCCTTTTTAGGAGTTGGCTATGGAAAATAAAGAATTAAAAATAATGTATAACGAAAAAATAAAAAGATATTACAATGGTTGTCAATACATAAAAGAACATATAAAGGAAGTTGAAAAATGGCTACCAGAAGTAATAAAAATATTTGATGAAATGAATTTAATTTTAGAAGAAATACAGCTAACTGAAAATGTTAGTGAAGAAGAAATATTGAAAGGATTTAAATTATGAGAAAGGCAATTTGTAAATATTGTAATGAAGAATTTGAATATTCAAATAGGGGTAGAGAAAGAATACACTGTCAAAAAGCAGAATGTATTAGAAAAGCCAAAAATGATGCACAGAGAAAGTGGTATGCAAATAAGATAAAAAAAGAATTAGCAGGAGAAAATATTAGAATAGTGTCAAAAGAAGCAAAACCTCAAATTGTATATTCAAGTAAAGATAGAGAAAATAATAGATTAGAAAAAGAAGATTTTTCAGACATAATAGAGGTATCAAGAGAACTTGGAGCAGTAAGATTTAAAATAATAGAAATGCTTAATAAAGAGAATAAGAAACAAAGTTTTTATGATGGGCAAGACCAAGATTTTTTACATAAATTAGAGAACTTAGAAGAAATAACAGATACAGAAGCGGTAAATATGATTATTGAAGAAAAGCGAAAAAGAGAAACAAGAAGAAGCCATAAAATGAGACAAACAATGCTTAGAACAATGATTAATGGAATGCCTAAAAATCCAAATGCTTATGTAGTTGAGACAATAAAAAATAGAGATAATTTTAAATATAGACAAAGAGTAAAAGAAAATGAACAATAAATTATGTAATTTTTGTCTTGGTTGCAATAAGTTAGAAGAAAAAAATTTTAAAGGTGTAATGAATTGTAAGAATTTTGTTGCTGGAAAAGATACAAAAGAATTTTATAAAAAGTTGAAAGAAGGTAAGAAAAATGGGATGCAAACATAAAGAAGTAATCGCTATTCAACAAAATGGGAAACAAGAATTTTATTGCAAGGTATTTGATAAAAGAATATCTGATTATGATTGCAGAAATTGTATGATGAAAATTGAAGATAATAATATTAATGATTTATTTAATCAAATATTTGGGAAAGGATTTGGAAAATAAGGGAATTTACAATAAACGTAACGCCACGTTCAAAAAAGAACAGTTCACAAATTATATTTGCAAAAGGCAGAAGAATGATTATACCAAGTAGGTTATATAAACAATTTGAAGATGAATGTTTAGCAACTATACCAAAAAAATACAGAAAAAACATAAATTATCCAGTAAATATAAAAGCAATATTTTATATGCAGAGTAGAAGAAGAGTTGATTTAACCAATTTATTAGAAGCATTAGATGATATGCTGGTAAAAGCAGAAGTAATAAAAGATGATTGTAGAGATATAGTTGCAGGACATGATTATTCAAGAGTATTTTATGACAAAGAAAATCCACATATAGACGTGGAAATCACAAAAGTAGAAAATTATGAAAGGTGGAAAGAATAATGAGTCCAACGCACAAATTAAGAGAAGTTATAATGTTACTTATGACTAATTCAAAAGCAGATAGAAACTCAGACTATGCTTTATATGCCGATTACATAAATCGAATAAGACCAGAGGTCCAACCAAACAGATATTATGAAGTTATGCAAAATCATAAAGAGTATGGATTGTATAGTTTTAAGGCAGTTGAAAGAGAAAGAAGACATATACAAAGTGAAGCAAAAGAACAAGGTGAAATTAGTTTATTAAGTGATAAACAAGTTGAACAATGGAGAGAAGAACAAGAAAAAGAATATTCTGAAAATTATAGTAGGAGGAATAAATAAGGGATAAAAGAAAAGACAAAAAAATAGTTAAAAAAAGAATTAGACAAAAAAATGAAACAGTTGAAAATAAAAAAGAAGAAATGACATTAAAACAACAAAAACTTGATAATGCAAAAATAAAATTGGTGGAGCAAGAATATCAAAGTAATCTAAAAGAAAGATTAGAAGATGAATTATACAATTTGATTAATAAACTAAATCATATTGATGACTCTTTATCAACAATAGAATTACGAAATTTGCTAAGTAGAAAAACAGTTATTGGAGTCCCACCTAAATATAGTAATACAGAGTTAGGAATTTTGTTTGATTATTATAAACAATTCATCGAACAAATTAATAAGGTACAAACATATTTGCCTACAAAAAAGAACTTCTGTAGTTTTGCTGGAATAAGTAGTAAGACATATGACCATTATATGCAGTCAGATGATGCAGAAAGAAGAGAAATAATGCAAATGATAGATGATTATATAACAGATATTACATTAACATCAGCACAAAACGGAGAAATAAAAGAAATAACAACAATATTTAGAAGTAAAGCGGAACATGGTATGGTTGAGGCATCAGCACCAGTTATTATTGAACACAAAAGCGAAACTAATATGGATACTATATTAAAACAAATTCAAGCAGTAAATCAAGGGAAAAGCCTAAAAACAATTGAATTACATCAAGATAGCAATGGAATTTACAGGGAAGGAGATACAAATGAAAATTGATATTTTTCCACAAGGTAAAGAAAACAGAAAAACAAGACAGCAACTAATGTATAAGGCAAAAATATTTAATGAAATACAATTTAAAAAAGAATTAGCCGAATTGAAAAAAGACAACATAATTATTTTTGAAAATGATGGTTATTATATACCAAATAAAAGACAAGAATTAGAAATATTTATAGATAAAATAGGAAAACAAAATAAAGAAATTACAAAAGTTTTAAATCTAGCAAATCAAATGCTAGAAGAAATGGGGGATAAATAATGAAAAAGAATTTTAAAAGAATAATATCAAGTTTATTAGTAGTTTTTATAGGAATATGTTTAATATTACCAATTAATGTTTATGGAAGAGCACATACATCAGTGCATAGTTCAACACATGTTACAACACATAGTACAACGGTGCATTCATCAACACCACATTCAAGTACAAGTTCATCTTCTAGTGTTAAGGCAAGTACACCAAAGAGTAGTACAAAATCAAGTACTTCTAGTTCATCAAGTACAAGTTCATCAACAACAAAAAGTACAACAAGTTCTAGTACAGGGAAAACTTATACAACAACCAAAAGCGATACAGGTAGAACAACAGTAACACACGAAACTGTAAAACCAAAAGAAAGTACAACTATAGTAAATAATAATCCAACATATTATACAACATATTCAACAGAGCCAAGTTATTCATTAAATAATAGTATATTTAATTATTATATGTTAAGTGAAATGTTTAAAGACAAGGACAAAGACAAAGATAAAATAAGTGAACAAGATATTGCAAAAGCATTAGAAGAAAAAGGTTATACAGAAGAAGAAACTAAACAAATATTGGATGAAGCAAAAACAGAAGAAAAAGAAAATAAACCTTTTTATGATGGTTGGAAATGGTACAACTGGTTATTATTTGTATTTTTAATATCACTTCCAATAATATTAGTAATAATTGTTATTATAGTAGAAGAATTTTAGGAGGTAATTAAGATGAAAAAATTAACAAAATTAAAAATTATATTTGATAGATTATTTAATAAAGTTGCAAAAGTAGATAACATTGAAAAAGTTGAAGAAGGATTAAGAAGGCAAAAAGAGGCGTTAAAGAAACTTAACGATAGTTATTATAACGCAAAAGGTTCATTAGATACATATAAAGAAGAATTAAAGAAAAATGAAAGTAATTTTAAAAGACTAGACAAATGTTTTTCTATATGCAAAGAAAAAAATGACAAAAAAGGAGCAAAGCAAGTATATGATGAAACAATAACAACTAAACAAAGAATATCAGTATTAAACGAACAAATTTCTAAACAACAATTAATAGTAGATAGATTTGCAGAAGCAAAAGAAAAATATGAAACAGCAATAAGAAATTTACAAAATAATTTAGAAACAATGAAATCAAAAGATAGATTTAGTAAAGCAGTAAAAGAATATAATGCAAACTTTGGAGAATTTGAAGAATTTAATATTGATGACATTCAAAGGGATATTGATAATGAATTTAATGCCAACAACATTAGATTAGAAGAACAAACAGATACATTAAATTTAGATGAAATTGAAAATGAAAGTAATTTTGAAGAAATGTGGGGTAAAAAATAATGGAAGAATATAAATACAAAGAAGAATACGAAGATATGATAAAAGAATACAATAATTTTAAAAAAATATATGAAATTTTGAAACTTACAGCAAAAGAAATACAAAATGAAATGAATATAGATGATGTAATATCATACTTCTGTATTATAACAAATGAAGAAAAAACATATATAACATTTTATAAAGAAGATGGAACACAATTAGTTCAAGTAGAAACTGAAAAAGAAAATATTAATTTCTTTGAATTATTTGATAGTGAATTAATAAAAGAAGTTGATGTAGAAAGAACAGAGAATGATGGTTATACATATAGAGGATTTGTATTTAATTATAATGAAGAACCATATTTTATAAAACAAATAATGGATGGAATTAAATTTGAAAATACAGATTTAATAAAAGAAATTAGAGATGAACTTGAATATTACAAAGACAAAATTATAACAAAAAATGATGAAGTGTTTGATTATACAGAAGTAAATAATATCTTAAATCAATATAAATTTGAGGAGGAATAGTTCATGTATGAAGCATATATAACAACATTAAAAAACGTAAGAAAACATAGTAATGCAGATAAATTACAAGTAGGAGAATGTTTTGGAAATCAAGTTATTATAGATTTATCATATAAAGAGGGAGATATAGGAATATATTTCCCTACAGATGGAAAACTTGGACAAGAATTTGCAGAGGCTAACAATTTATTAAGAAAAAAAGATGAAAATGGAAATAACATTGGTGGATATTTAGACCCAGAAAAAAGAAATATTAAAGCAATAAAATTAAGAGGAGAGAAATCAGATGGTTTATTTATGCCACTATATAGTTTAACACCATTTTGCAATATAAATGAATTAAAAGTCGGAGATAGAATAACGACATTAAATGGTAACTTAATTTGTGAGAAATATATACCAAGAGGAAATAAAAGAAAATCTGGACCAAGAAATCAATCAACTAAAAAAGTGAAAGTAATAGAGTTCCCATTATTTAAGGAACATGTTGATACAGAACAATTAGATTACAATTTAGGAGAATTTAGAAAAGGTGATACTGTTTACTTAACATTAAAAATGCACGGAACATCACAAAGAACAGGACTATTACCAAAAGTTAATAATAAAAATATAATTACCAAATGGAAAGACAAATATTTAAAAACAAAATATGATGCGGTGACAGGAACTAGAAGAGTTGTAATTGATAGTTTTAACAAAGATACAGGATTTTATGGAACAGATAAATTTAGAGAACAATGGCATCAATTCTTTAAAGAAAGATTACAAAAAGGCGAAGAAGTATATTACGAAGTTGTTGGATATGTAAATGAAACAACACCAATAATGCCAGATGGAGATAATAGAAAAGTTCAAGATAAAGAATTTATGAAACAATATGGAGATAAAACAAGATTTTCTTATGGTTGTGAAGAAGGATTTTGCCAAGCATATGTATACAGAATGACAATGACAAATGAAGATGGATATGTAGTTGAATATCCTTGGGAATTAGTAAAATTAAGATGTGAAGAAATGGGAATAAATCATGTTCCAGAATTGGACAAGTTCATATTTAGAAATGAAAAAGATTTAATAAACAGAGTTTCAAAATATTTAGACATACCAGACCCAATAGGAAAAACACATATTGCAGAAGGTGTTGTTGCGAGAATTGATAACAGAAAGAGTTTCAAAGCATATAAGAAAAAAGGATTTTATTTTAAGGTACTTGAAGGACTAATAAAAGATACAGCAGAAGTACCAGATATGGAAGAAGAACAAGAAAATTTAAAATAAGGGAGGATTAATAAAAGATGGAAAAAGAGTTAATTTTAGATTATATAGAAAGTTATGATGATTATGGTGAATTAAGAGGACAGGAAGTAAGTAATGATGAAGAAAATATATATTTTGGAGTTTGTAATTTATGTGAATGCCCTGAAGATGCAATTATAGGTAGAGATTTATTTACTGCTGATAATTATGTAGAAGCATTAAACAAAGGAATTGAATTAGCAAAAGAAGGATATTCTAAAGTAATATTAGGAGAGGCACAAAAAGATGATGAATAAATTATTTATGATGATAGGAATACCTGCTAGTGGAAAGACATCATTAGCAGAACAAATTGCAAACTCAGAAGGTGCTGAAATAGTATCTTCTGACAATATAAGAAAAGAATTGTATGGAGATGAAAGCATACAAGGAGATAGCAACAAAGTATTTAAAACAGTAGAAAACAGGATAATAAATGGCTTAAAAAATAATAAAAATATGATTTATGATGCTACTAATATAAATTATAAAAGAAGAATGGCATTTTTACAAAAAATAAGAAAACTAAAAATAGAAAAAATAGCAATAATGGTAGCAACACCTTATGAACAATGTTTGATTAGAAATTCACAAAGAGAAAGACAAGTTCCAGAAGAAGTAATAAAAAGAATGTATTATAACTTTTATGTACCACAATACTTTGAAGGTTTTAATGTAATACATATATATAGTAATCCATTAGAATGGAATGAAATTATATCAGATTTTTATTCAATAGATAATTTATTAGATAATATGAATATTTCACAAGATAATCCACATCATAGTTTATCAATATTAGAACATTGTAATAAAACACAAGAATTATTAAATAAAGAAGAATTAAGATGGTATACAAAAGATGTTGGATTATTACATGATATAGGAAAAGTAGAAACAAAAACATTTATAAATAGTAAAGGTGAAAAGACAGATATAGCACATTATTATAATCATGAAAAAGTAGGAGCATATATAAGTTGTTTAAATATAAGTGGGCTTTGGCAAATGGGTGAAGTAGATACAATAGAAAGAGCTAAATTAATTCAATGGCATATGTTACCTTGGACAAAAATGTCAGAAAAAACAGAGCAAAAATATAAGAAATTATTAGGTGAAAATTTTTGGAATGATTTAATGATATTACATAAAGCTGATGAGGAGGCACACTAATGAGAATTATTAAAGCAAATATACAAGAAAGAATACGCAAATGTGGTTGTTGTAAAAGTGTAATTGCGTATAATTGTAGGGATATTAAAGAGGATATTTTTGGAAATTTTATAAGATGTCCAGTGTGCGGTAAAGAACAATCTATTTCAATTTTTGATAAGAAGGTAAAAAGATAATAAGAAAATATATAAGGGAGGAAACAAAAGATGGATTTGGATGATGAGGAATTAAAAGCAACGAGAATGATGAATGGAGCAGATAGAAATAGCAGAGTTAGAGTAAATAATGATATAGAAGTAAACGAATATGTGAGAACTAATAAAGGAAATATAGGAAAGGTAGTTGAAATAAGACTAGGATTTAATAAAGATACACAATTATATCAAAATGTATATATGTTAGATAATGGATTATGGACGATTTTAGAATATATAGTAAAACACGGCAAACAACTAATAGACTTAGTAGAAAACAAAGATATTTTAAAAGTTAGAATTTATAAAACGATAATGTTTTTTGGAATAGATGAAAGCACATCAGACACTAAATACAAGGAAATAATAAAAAGTATTGAAAATGGAGAATGTGAATTACTAGAAATATTAACACATCAACAGTTTGAGGCTAATTGCTATAAAGTAGGAGAAGAAGATGAATAAATATAAAAAAGTATCTAAAGAAGAGGTTCTTGAAATGTTTTATGATTTACAAACTAAATTCTGGAAAGCAGGGTGTTGGATAGACGGAATTTCAGTTCAGTTTTTAGCATATAGAATGGAAACATCTATATATCAGATAAGAAAAGCCTATAAACAATTAGCAGAAGAAGGATACTTAAAATTAGAGAAGGTTCCAACTGCTTTTGAGGAATATGATAATGGTTTATATTGTGAAGCTATTCCATATTTATTTTGTAATGTTTATACTTTAACAAATAAAGCCAAGAACAAATTTGAAAAAATAGGAGGAGAATAGATATGTTAGTACCAATAGTCGATATGAAAGAATTTGAAAAAGTTGGATTTAAAAAATGTAAAAAGCCTTATGATTGTTGTTATTATCTATGTTTTTCAAGAGGAGTACAATATATATTTTTAAGTCCTGTAATGATAGATATTAATAAATGGGAAGATACAGACCCAAGAATACACAAAAATGCTAATTGTAGATACAGTGATAGAAGAACAGCACAAGATTTTATGTGCGAATTAATATTAAATGGAATGGTAACATGTGAATATTTAGTTGAGAGGAGTAAATAAGATATGGAATATGTTGAAGAAGGAAGAACACATATTATTGAGCAATATAGTAAAAAAGATAAAAAGAAAATAGAAAAACCAGTGTTACAACATGGTAGTATTGTTTATTGTAAAGGACATGATGGAGCAGGTTCATTTTATGGAATTGTATATGAAAATGGAGTATTAGAAATAAAATGTGCTTCAACATCTTATATAAAAACGAGAGAAAATTTACATATAGGAGATAGAATTAGTTATTGGACAATTGAATATGTATGTAAATCGAAACTGATTATTGAAGGAATAATTAGAGAGGAGTAAATAAGATATGAGTAAAGAGGAAATATCTAAAGAAACAAAAAATACTTTACAAAATTGTTGGGTTATGACAACAAATCACGAACTAGATAATGAAAATAGAAAATTAAAAGAAGCTATAACTGAAATATTAGATAAAACTATGACTTCAACAGAAAAAAGCGAATATTGGTATAAGTTTTATATAGAACATAAACAATACAATGATGATTTAGAATATAACAAAAAAATATTAAAAGACTGGTCAAATATTTTAAAAGGTATGGGAAATAGAAATTATCCTTATTGCTATGCTATTGATAGAATTTTAACAGAGCTGGAGAGGAGTGATACATAGTGAAAATTGAAGTAAGTATAAGAGAATGTAAAGATGTTGAGATAATATGTCCAAAATGTGGAGAAAAAAATATATTTTATGATGTAGATTGCGGAGAAACGAACAGCAAAGAATGTTGGAGTTGTGGTGAAACGTTAGAATTTTATGTTGATGATTTTTAGGAGGTGTTTTTAGTGAAAGAAAAAATAAAAAGAATACTAGAAAAAATTAAAGATATATTTAGTTTACATTGTCCTGAATGTGGCAGAAAATTGGAGGAGGACTAACATATGACAAAAGAACAAGCAATAGAAAAAATAAAATGGTCAATACATATAAGCGAATTAACTAAAAACATAAATGGAAGTAATGCTTCAATAAATGTAGAAGTATTAAAAACAGTTTTATCTATGCTAGAAGAAAAAGACAAACAAATAGACTTAATGACAGAAACAATTAATAATCATGATATAGACGAAGACATCTGCAAACAAATGGGACAAAAAGAAGATTGCAATGAATTTGAAGATAAAGAAAAATGCAAAGACTGTATAAAACAATATTTTGAAAACAAAGCAAAAGAGGTGGATGTATGAAAATAAATAATAGGATTATAGAAAAAACAAACAAAACATTTGGTTTCGAATTTATGACAGCATTATGCATGGAGGAATTTGCAGAAGTAGTAATAGCAATCAATAAGGTTCGCAGAAATAAAAACGAAGAAACATTAGAAAAATTAAATGAGACTGTAGCAGATGCTTTGATATGCATAGAACAACTTGAAGATTTAGAACTAGTAGATAAAGAAAAAATACAAGAATGGATAGATAGAAAACAAATTTTACAAAATAAAAAATTGAACAAAATAAACGGAACGTGTGAATATTGTAAATTATTGAGTGGTGATAGAGAAATTTTGGAAGAAGATAGAGACCTTGAATTAAAAATTGGAAGAGTTAATAAAGATTTTTATTTAGAAGCAGATACTATAGAATATAATGTTGATGTTGAAATTAATTATTGTCCATTTTGTGGAAGAAAGTTAGGTGAATAAATAATGAATGCAGTAGAAATAGGATTAGCAATATTTTTTGGCGGAATTGGAATAGTGCCTTGTGTAATTTGCATAGCAATAGCAATAATGTTTTTCAAAGATTAGGAGATGAGATACAAATGATTAATAAATTAGACAAAACAGGAAAAACAAAGACATTATACGAATGTGATATGTGTGGTAAAATAGTTGAAACAGAGAAAAGAACAGCTTTATATACTAGAACGAATAAAAAACAATGTAAACAATGGGATTTGTGTGATATATGTTATGAAAAATTAAGAAGAAGTATAAAAAAGTATAGGAAAAAATTTGGAACGGAGATTTCTGTATAAAAATTTGGAACGGAAAAATTTCTGTGGAATTTTGGAACGGAGATATTTGTATGGATTGCTTATTACAACAACAAAATGAGAAGGTATAAAATATATTTCAAAAATAATATAGAGGTGGTTTTATATTTAAATAATATCAATTAAAATCATAAATAAAAGACACAAAATATATACATATAAAATTATATACCCAAAAATAAAATTGCCTTAAAATTGAATTTAAAGCCTAATTATTAATATAAAAAATAGTAAAAAAAAGAGGGGGGTAACCTCTTTTTTATTTTACTATTGTAAAATATCCATAAAAGAATAAAAAAGGTATAAACCCAAATATAAAAGCATAGGCTAAAAATACAATTAAGTTAAAAAATATATTTTTAGTTTCTTGCTTTTTTTGCTGTTTAGCTTCTTCTTTTTCTTTTTGTTTTTGTGCTTCTTTTAGTTGTTCTGTTAAAAAATAGTTTTTTGCTTTTTGGTCGTTTTCATATTGCTTTTTTACTTTGTTTAGTATTCTTTCGTAGTTATAATCAAGATATTCGGATTCTACTTCACTCTCGGGAATATGTTGTAAAATTTCTTTTCTTGTTTCTACTAGTTGTAAATGATAAAATGCTTTTTGGTATCCTTCACGGTCAAAGCATCTTTTCATACATTGAATACAATCTCTTTCAACTGTTTTTGTAATATCTCTTTCATATTCTCTTTTTTGTTGTTTTTCTTCTCTTGCTTGTTCAAGTTTTTTTGCTAGTTGTTCAGCCTTTTTGGTGGCTTGTTCAGCTTCTTTTTGTGCTCTTTTATATTCATTGTAAAGTTGTTTGTTATTGTCTGACAACGCTTGTACCTCCTGAATTAATCCCATTTTTTTATTACCTCCATTTTATTATAAATTTATATAAATGTAAAGAGGGCTAAACCCTCTAATCAATTTTTTTACCGTTTATTGTAAAGTTTACCGTTAACACATCTTTTAATATATCTTGTTTTACTTTTTTTAATATGTATTGTTTTTCCCTGTTGTTTAAATCTTGCAAAAATTCACTTATTTTTTTATACCTTAATCGTTCCATTTACAACACCTCTTTTACACTTCTTTTTTATTTTTTAGCATTAATTTTATTTTGATAATATTTTAAATCTTTTAATAGTAAATCGGTTGTTCTTATTGTACTATTGTATATTGTCTCGTTTTCTATAACATCAGTTTTAATTCTATCTAAAGCAATATTTATATAGTGTTTTAATTCTTCAATATTTATATTATTTTTCATTTTTTAAAATCTCCTTTATTTTATATTTTTATTGACAACTACAACATAATTTTATATAATTCTTTTAGTTGAATAATTTATTTATTTTTTTGAAGATGTTTATATGTAAGCACCTATAAAATATCAATTGAATTGTTAGGAATAGGGCAGAAGCACCAGCAAGGCAAAGCCCTATTTTTATTATGTACAAATAAATGTATAATAACATTGTAAAATAATTCATTATATATCAACTCCTTTTCTTTGGTTTAATGTGTATTAGATAATGTGGTTCGTGTTGTAGTTGCCAAAATTAATGACTTTTATATTATTTCTCTTATTTGTTCTCTAATTTTTTCTTCGGGTATAAGTTCAAAAAGTTCTTTTTGTTGTTTTTGGCATTCTGTATAAGTATTAAATGCTTTTATACTGTCTGTGTCATATCCAAAATCCATGCAAAAATTATCAAAATCATATATCGGGTACCATTCTAAACAACTTATAACGTCATAAATTGTTGCTTTTTTGCCGTTTTGTGTACTATACAAACTAGCCCAATAATCATATTGCATCTGATTTGTTCCTCTTTTTAAAATAATTTTATATTGATTGTGTAAGTTTTGCTTATCCCAATTTGTAAAACTTTTTGTTATATATACTATTTCCACATCAATTCCATTGTTATTTAATATTTTTTTCATTTCTTTTTCATAATCCATTTTTAATCCCTCCAAATTATTGTTTTATACTTGTTACTAAAAAATTGTAACTATTTATTTTATCGTTTTTCCTGCAAGCCTCGTTGATTGCTTCTTGTAATGTGTTGTATTGTTTATTGTCTTTTTTGCCTGTATTTCGGTTATATACTACAAATTTTATTTTTCTATCCATTTTTTTACACCTCTTTATTTTTCAAAATAATATTCAAAATTATGATCGAATAATGTTATTGTTATATTTCCGTTTTCTATATTTGCAATTTGTATATTGTTAATTACTGCTAATAAAGTTAATATGATTGTTATTATTGCTGTTGTAATTATTGTTAATATTGTTTTTTTCATACAAAAACACCACCTTTCAAAAAAATTTCTTTTAACTCTTGAAAAGTGGTGTAAATTATATTATAATAATAATACAAACCAGCTTTCAAAAGTTGTTTTGTTTGGCTTGTATATAGTAAGTGTCCGCCAAGATACTTTTTACTATATGCAAGTTTTTTTATTTCCTTTTGTTGATTATATTATAGCATAAACGTTATACCGTGTCAATACTTTTTTACAAATTTTTTATATTTTTTTTAGATATTTTTCTATTGCTTCAAGTGCTATGCTTGAGTATGTTTTACCTTCCTTTTTTAATTTTTCATCAAGTGCATTCGCTAAGTATTTAGGCACTTTTACTGTATATCTTTTGATAATTTGTTTTTCGCGTTCTCGCTCTTTTTTATAGTCTCTTTTTATTTCTTTTTCCATGGTATCACCTCACTTTTAAATCTATATATATTATACTATCGTAATTACGGATTGTCAATACTTTTTATTAAATTTATTTAACTTTTTCCAGTAATAGTCTATTGCTTTATTTGTATATATCGTAGTATATTTTTGTATTTTGGTATATGCATTATACTTGCTATCAATATATGATATAGTATATATGATATTGTATATAGTGTAGTGTATATTATGTATGATATGCTATGTGTTGTATGGTATATAGTGTGATATATGTAGTATATATGATATATTATACAATGTAATGCTGTGATATAACGTAAAGTAATATAATGTAAAGTAAAGTTACCTTACGATTTTTATTTATTCTTTTGTAAAAACACTATTGCATTATTTATTGCATTAATTTTTGAATATAAAACTATGTAATACTTGACAATACTACATTGTAGCATTTACAAATATGGTGTATTAGGTCATATCTGTTATATTTTAAGTGATTGAATGGTACCCCTGCCCCTATAATGGCATATTACAGGAGGGCGTTGTTACCTCCATAAATATGGCGAAAAAATAAAAAGGGCTTTATTAGTATTTTGGTAATATGAAAAATATTTTTATAAAATTTTAGCAAACATACTTGACAAGTGCTAAAAAATATGATATATTAATAACTGTCAAGGGGAAATACATTACAAAATAATAATTGAATAGCTTATATGGAGCAATATTTTTTGAACGATTAAATTCGTTTGAGATTTATTGCTCTTTTTGATTTTACTTTTTCTAAAAGTAAAGCGTTCTTTAAGAATTAAAGAATAAGAGGGATAGAATGTTAAAAAATAGCATCTAAAATATAGAGAGAGTAAGACTATATTGATTTTTGATAGGTTCATGTGGTGAACTCAAAACGGGGTTTTAGGTTCATGTGGTGAACTTATGAGGAGGAAAATAATAAAAATGTATGGCGATTGGATGCAAAAAGATGAAAAAGTAGAAACAATTAATCAAGAAATAGCAAAAATGTTAGCCAGAATGAATGAAACTTTTGCAATGGCATTAGAAATTTGCACATATAAAGATAAAAGGTGGGAATAAGGGCAATAACATGTGAACTTAATGAAGGAGATAGAATTTTACGAAAAGCATCATTAGAGTCTTTTGGAAGAATAAAAGAAAAAAATAAACAATACGAGAGTTGGCAAATAAGTACATTTGTTAAAGGAAATATTGAAGAATTACGAAAGATAATGCAAGAGTTAGATGTATATGAAAAAGCCTTTTTATACTCAATAACACCATATATAAGTTATGAAGATTGTTGCTTAAAGTATGATAATGGCAAGGAATTAGGATTTGATGCTTTAGTGGAAATATCAGGAATAAGCAAAGGTAAAATATCATCAGTGATTAATGGTTTAGTAGAAAAAGATATACTTTACAAAGGAAAAAATAGTAGAAATGTACAATATTTTGCAAATCCTTGGTTGTTTTGCAAAGGAAATAGAATAAATAAGGTACTAAAGACAATGTTTAAAAATTATGAAATAAGAACAATGGATAAAACAAAATGGAAAGATTTGAGGTGAAAAATATGTTAATGACAATACTTTTAGTATTAATATTTTTAATAGCAGTAGCAATAATGTATGGCTTAGCAGGATTAGTATTATGGGGAATAGGTTCATTTATAGTATGGGCATTTGGAATAGCCTTTACATTTACTTTCTGGCATGGCTTAGCAATAGCTTTTATAATAAGCATATTGACAGGAATATTTGGAGGTAAAAATGGAAAATAAAATATGTCCATATGTGCAAAATCAACATATACAAATACAAAAGAATATACCAAATAAAGATAATCCAGATATAATTGAAAAATATGTTACTACTAATTTCTGGGGTAATGCAGAATGTATTGGAGAAAGATGTGGAGCATATTTTGATGGAAAATGTCATTATAATGGATAAAAATATGTGGTGGCGGAATAGGTAGACGCAATTCATAACAGCTAGAGCCAAATTTATGATAAGAAATGGCGAATGAGCAAAGCTGTACACTCATGTTATGTGCAAATCATAACCCACATAAATATATGCCTTTTTAGTTTAATGGTAGAACACCGCACTTGTAATGCGGATATGGTAGTTCAATTCTATCAAAAGGCACCAATTAAATATATTATTAACCCAGTGTATAACTGCAATATCATGTGGCTGGGAATTATCCAATAAGTAGTCAGACATAAGGATACTTTTGTAAGGTTGCTTTAAATGTATAGTGATATATGTTTAGAAGATGTAAAAATCAATAATGGATACTGTGCAGGAAATATCGTTTAATAAAGCACTAGAGTTGTCGTAGCAATAATAGACGGATACGGTGTATCAATAAGCCTACTGCCAGTCTGTGACAAGATATGGTAATGCTGATTGTAGGTAATGTCAAAACAATGCTATTCCTTGTGAAGTTGTTGAAAGATAACTATAAGACATAACTAGGTTAAAGTAGCCCAAACAAGGCAAAAAAGGGAAAATCAGTACATATGTAATTTTGGAAGTATTAAAAGAAAACAATACAAAGAAAAATTATCTGAATGATGGGTGAAATTTAGAAGTAGTCAATCTTCTGTATGCATTGGCATAGGGCAAGAAGTAATGGAGTCGCTATCCATTGCTCAGACTTGTTCTCATAGTGGCTGAATAATTAAAAAGATATTTTGCTGTAAGGCGAAGGTCTAATAATATATTTAATGTTTATATCGCGAGTTGGAGAAGTGGTTTCTTGTCGGTCTCCTTAGCCGAAGACGCAGGTTCGACCCCTGCACTCGCAACCAAGTAGAATGAACTAGAATGATAATTATCTTCCAGTAGTAGGAAGCATTATAATGTTTCCTTATATCTAGGTATAGTGTAATGGTAGCACGAGTGCCTTGGACGCATTTAGTAGTGGTTCAAATCCATTTACCTAGACCAACAGTATAATAGGACACTTTTCCTTTCGACCTATTATACGAGTGACATGAGTGTCACCTCCTTTCTTTATTACGAACACTACCGTTAATTTAATAGTAGTGTTTGAATATACAAGTTTAGTGTAATGTGGTAGCACAACAGTCTCCAAAACTGTATGTAGTGGTTCAAATCCATTAACTTGTGCCAGGATAACGGTGCAGATTTCTTCGGAACTGCAGGAGATGAAAACCCCTCCAAATATATTTGAGGATAGAACAGGCAGCTATCACGCCTTATATTGTAAAATGTTCCATGCTCGGTTTTCTATGATGGAAAGTAACGCAAGATGGTCAATATAAGGTCTTACAAGAGATGTAGGAGTGTCGCCCTACCAAATATATAAATATTGCACCTTAGTTCAAATGGTAGAACACAACACTTTGACTGTTGGGGTTTCAAGTTCGAGTCTTGAAGGTGCATCCAAATTAAATTCCACAGAATGTGGGGGAATACAAAGTTGAGATGATGTATTTCTTTATATGATAGACTAATTCAGGAGGTCTGAAACTTGCCTGCTAAGCAATGTGTACCTTTTATTGGTATGTGTTTCGAGTACACAGTCTATCGCCAAATATGGCACAGTGGCAGAGATGGCTTAATGCGTCAGTCTTGAAAACTGAAAGTCGGAAACGGTTCGTAGGTTCAAATCCTACCTGTGTCGCCAAAGGAATGAATAAATATGTCTAGAAGTTATAAAAAATATCCATTATGGAAAGATGAAAGAAGTTGTAAGATTGGCAAAATAACAGCAAATAATAAAGTTAGAACATATTTAAAAAGTAATAAAGACATATCAAATGGAAAAGCATATAAAAAAATATTTGAAAGTTGGAATATTTGCGATTGCCATTCATCAATAACACTTAAAGGGTGGATACAAAAATATGGTGATATTAAATATAAATGGTATAAGTCATATAAAATGAAATAAGGTGAAATAATGGTTAATGCAGAAACATATGTAAGAGTATTATTAAAAAAGAACAACATAAAACAAGTAGACTTATTAAACAAAATGAAAGAACTTAAATTATCAGATGATAGAACATTAGTTAGAAGTAAACTAAATAATGCAATAAATACTAAAATGGGTTATACATGGGCTAGAAGAATTGAAATAGCATTGGATTTACCTGAATACAGTATTGTAAAAATGGTAGGAAGACCAACAGAATATGAATGGAAAAAGATAAAGGAGATTGGTAAAAATGTATAAAATGAAATATATTTTTGGACAAACAATAAAATATAAAGGTTCAATGCACAAAGTAATGGGAATAAGATTTACTTGTGATGGAGTAATGTATAAATTAAGTGGAATAAGAAAATGGGTAAAAGAAAGAGAGATATAAAGATGAATGTCAATGATGATATTAACGATATTTTAAATAGAATTAAATGTGATGTAATGCAGTTAGTAAAAAATTATAATATTAAAGATATTTCAATATTTATAGATGATGGAATAAATTTAGAAAATTTTACAGGGAAAAAGAAACTTGAAGAAAAAATTTCAATTGAATTAACAATATAGGAGAATGATAGAAGGCAAGACTATAAGCAAGTAATTGAACAAGTAATCAAAATATTAAGAACAAACAAAAAGATTGATGAATATACAAGGCTAGAAATGTGCAATAATTTGTATGTATTATTATTGCAATATTTTGATAGCCCAAAAAGAGATGATAAAAACAGACAAGAAATAGAATTACAGGCTTGTAAATATGCTATTACAACTCTAATACCTTTGACTGAAAACAGAATTTATAATTGTAGTCAGGAATATATGCCTAAATATTATGAATTGTGGGAAAAGGCTTATGCTTTTGCTGGTAGAAGGTCATTAGAACATTTTATTGATTATATGGAAATGGATATGCCAGTCGAAAGTAGAGTTTTAGCAAATAGAAGAAATGTGCTAAAACCTTTTGTGTTTTTCTTAAATAAATCGGCATTTGACCCTAAATTGCAATATATAGAAGCATCATTTCCGCCTGGATATGGGAAAAGTTACACCCTTAATATGTTTAGTGCATGGATTTTTGGAATAGATATAACAAATAGTATTTTGAGGTGGTCTTATTCACAAGAATTGGTATTAGGATTTAGTAGAGCGATACAAAGTGTTATAAAAAATCCTAGATTTAGTGAAATATTCCCAGAATTTAAAAAGTATGGAGATAAACCATTTGAAAAAGAAAAAGAGTCAGACTGGATACTAAAAGGTAGTGGTTCTCAAAAATCACATATAGCAAGAACTAGAGACGGAGCAAGTACAGGTGAAAGAGCGAATAAAGCACTTATATTTGACGATATGACAAAAGGAGCAGAAGAGGCTACTAATAGTGAAGTTCATAGAAAGATTTATGAGAGCTGGAGTACAGAATGGTTCAACAGAAGAACAGACCCAAGTGTAACATATATATTTGTTGGTACAATGTGGTCACCAGAAGATATATTAAACCGTACAATGGGAGATATAGAGGCGACACATCAAATGCAACCATGCAAAATAAAAGGTTTTGAAAAGTTTGTTATGGAAGCGACAGATGGATACGCAGTCTTTATAAAAGTTCCACTATTGGATGAAAACGATGAAAGTACTTGTCCCCCTGTAATGACAACGGTAGAAGCAAGAAGACTAAGAGATACAACAGACCCGTTCTTATATAGTTGCGTATACCAACAAGAACCAATAGCACCTACAGGGTTAGAATTTGCAGATGATTTATTAAATCATTATGACGAATTGCCTAAAAACGAAAAAGGCGAAGATTTGTGCCAAAATTATTGTTTTGCAGTATTAGACCCTGCAAGAAGGGGAAAAGACAATGTTTCAATGCCAATATTTAAAACGGATGGAATATATTATTACTTTTTTGATTGTATCTTTAAACAAAAGGCAATGACAGATTTATATGATGAAATAGTAGATAAAATAATAGAACATAGTATAACAGTATTTGTAGTAGAAAATAATATTGATACATCATTAAAAACATTATTGGAAGAAAAATTGAAAGCAAAGAATTGTTATACTTGCGAGATAATAGAGAAATACAATACTATAAAAAAAGAGCAAAGAATAAAAAACAATTCTTCACTCTGCTTCTTCTATATAATCTTTGTCTGATGTTCTTCTAGTCTTTTCTTGATTTCCTCTGGAAGTTCCCTCTCACAGATCACGCCTTCTACATCATCAAATGTCGCATATACATAATTTGCTTTAAAATCAAACTTACTGCTTTCCATCACAAGATAACACTGACTGCTTTTTTGCACCGCATCATGTTTCATGATTCCATCCTCAGGAACATAGGTCGTGATCACATTATTGGAAAGATCTGCACCAACAACACCCATAAAGCAAATATCAAATCGGAAATTTTCCATCATCTGTCTTGTCAGTTCCCCTAAAAAACCGTTCTGGCTGCGATTAAATTCACCGCCAAGCAAAATAAATTTGACATTCTTTGTTGTTGTAAATAATTCTGCAATATCAAGCATGCAGGTTACAACTGTAACATTCATATCTCGTTCTATGATCTCTCTGGCAAGTTCGATGTTCGTTGTCGATGTATCAAGAAAGATCATATTTCCATTGTGAATCAATTCCACTGCTTTCTTGGCAATCTTTTGTTTTTCTTTTATGTTCTTGTTTTTTCTTGTTGATACGATATTATTATGTCCTGGATGGAGTGTATTACGAAGCACTGCCCCGCCATAAGTTCTCTTTAAGAGATTTTTTGATTCCATGCTTGCCAGATCTTTACGAATGCAGTCTTCTGTCACTTCAAATCTTTTGCTTAAATCTTTGACTTTTACTTTTTCATTTTCTTCTAATAAACGTAATATTTCCTGATGCCGTTCTTCTACAAACATTGTATTTCCTCCTAATATGATATTATCATCATATCATTTTTCAAATAAAATTTCACTTTGAATTTATATTTCATAAAACCATAGATATAAAAAGAAAAAGACCACCACTCTGCAAAATCAGAATGAGGATCTTTCTTCTTTTAGCTATATTTATTTTTGAATCAGATGTTATTTCTTTACATACTTTGATGTAACTTTCAGTCGTGCCATCGCACGTGATAAGGCTGCCTGCGTGTGATAATACTGCAGACGGCTCTGTTTTTGTTTGAGTCGTTCTTCGGCTCTTGTTTTGGCTTCTCTTGCACGGATGATGTC
>USQZ01000013.1 GCA_900556975.1 uncultured Clostridium sp.
GTTTCTTTTGTCTATTTTTTATTTATATTTTCCCACATATTATTTATGCTAATATAAATATATAATAAATAGTAAAAACGGTGAAATCAATGTAATTATAAGCTTTGTCGTTTGCGCTTGTGCTTGTGCTAATATGATGATATAATTATGTATACAAATGCTTTAAAAATAAAGGAAATCTTTTTCCTAGAAAGGAGTATTAAAACTTATTGTAACTTGGTAACTAAATAACAAAGCAAACATGATGAGGTGAAGAATATGAATAAAAAAGGATTTGTTGAGAAAAATGCATGGGCTTTAGTAGTGGTGACTATACTTATTGCACTGTATATTGTCTTAGCTTTTATGCAGGCGAAAATTCAGAATAGTGCGCGGAAAAATGAAAATATCGAAAGAAGCTATGCAGATGTAATTACAAAACTTAATATGGAACCTAAAAATTTCACGAACTATACATATGAATCTGCAATACCAAAAATGATTAAAAAAGATATGCAGAAGGTAGCTGAATCGGAAGCAGGAATATCAGCAATCTATACAGGAAAAGATACAAAAATGGTTATATCTAAAAATGAAGATTGCGAAAATGGGGTAGCAATAGCTTTATATAGAGGTGACTATCTTATGAGTGAAGTACACCAGAATATTTCGTTTTATACAGATGGACATTCCATTTTTGTGTATGGTAACTGGTATAAAAGCAGGGAACTAAGCAAGTATGTTATGTCACAGGAAGACGTGGAAGAAATTAAACTAGACAATCCATACTTAGACTTATATGGTACTGATGTACAATGGGATGATATTCGTACATTTTTACAAGATTCTACGTTAGTACGTTGTAAAGAAGATTTCTATTTTTACTATTTAGGTAGTCAGATTGGTAGTTCATATAGATTTCCTAGTGGTACTGTTAAAGAAATGGACTATGATAAGATATTAAATGACCAAAATGATATGTATTATTTATTTTATTCATCTTCTGTTACAAATCCGTGGATTGTTTTCTCAAAAGTAGCAAATAAAGTAGATTATATTATTGACACAAGTGAAGAGTATTTTTCAATACCAACTGAAGATCAATCATTAAGATATCCTATTTTTGTGAAAGATGAGAAAAAATATTGTGGAATTCCTGATTTAAAAACTGCAATTGAGTGTTCACAGAATAATGGCGGGTGTGAGGATAGTAAAGATGTAGCGGAATATGCTTTTGATATTCAGATTGTAGAGATTTCAGAGAATACTGCTTTTAGAATTTTTTTAAATCAGAATATTGATAAGAATTGGTATATTGTTTATTGGTATGAAACTGATGATAGAGTTGGCTATATGAGAGAGAGGATATATGGATTAGATTCTGGTTTGGTTTCATCTATTCCTGAAGAGAAATTGAAACAGTATGACAAAGAGATTAGTGCCAATGATATTGACCGTTATGTGCAAGAACTAAGAGCGTTGTATGATGAGTACGTGCCAAGAAAGGCAGAGAATATGTAGTTATAAGGTTTTAATAAAGCCCTTCCAGAGTTTTCTGGAGGGGCTAATTAAATTCCTCTTTTAAATATAATCTTGTTGCTGTTGCTGGACTATAAATTCCAACAGGATCTTTTATTGGTGCAAATTCTTTTTCTTCTTGGACTCTAAGTAAAGTTATGTTGTCAAAATATTTAAATGAGTCAAAGATGAATGTTTCGAATTTGTAAGAGTTAGGGGAGTCTGGCACAATTTTCATTCCTTCATCGTTTATATAAGTGTTTTTCTTTGTTGCTCTGTGATAGGGAAGAGTTAGGTTAGAAATTTTTTCTATGGCTTCAATTGAGAATAGGTGACATAGAATATTTATTTCTCTATATAAAAATTTGCCGTTTGCTTGTGCGTTTGTAATTTCCTCTGTAATTCGCTCATATCCAAGCATTGCTGGTTTTGAGTTTTTCTTACAAAATACCCAATCGTTTGAATATGGGTCTTGTTTGAAAATTGTTTTTGCTCCGATTTGTGTATTATTATTTATTGTTAATGCAAGGAAGATAGGATCTGCAACTTTCACTAGGATGTTATCAATTCCTGATACAAATGCCCATTTAATTCCTTGTGATTTCATGTCTGTTATCATGTTTGAAGATTTTAATGATTCGAATAAATTTCCATTTCCATTAGATGCTTCGTTAACTTGATACGTTTCTGCTAAAAGTATTTTTCCGTTTTTATCAACAAGGGGTAATTTATTTTGGATAAAGAAGTGAATTTTTTCTTTAGGATATCCAAAATAATTTTTTGTTTCGAAAAATTTTATTGTGTCATTATTGTTGTTTTCGCTTGTCATGATATACCAGGGAATAGTGATACTGTATCTTTTATTTGCTTGCAAAAGTTTTGTGGCAAGTATTTCAAATAAAGATAATTTTTTAGGTGCTAAATTAAGTTCATAAGTTCCTTTAGGACCTTTATGTCCAAGACGTGTTCCTTGGCCACCGGCCATTGTAATTACTGCATAATGACCTCTTTTTAATATTTCTGTTCCTTGATTTTCTAAGTGTCTACGACCTTTAGTTGAAATTTCATTTTTAATAAAGTAATCAAGTGGTTCAATTGTTTCTCCTTCTGGAATTGGGATTGTTTTCAATGTTTTATATAAACTATCTATTTTTTTGAAATTTATGTGAGATAGTTGTTCTAGTAATTTTTCTTTTTGAGATTCATCTAATTCGTCCCAAAAGGCTAATAATTGTTCTTGATTATATTTAGTTAAAGTCTCTTTAATTTGACTGGGATCAGGTGACATATAACCTCCCTAAGATATTGCTTTTGATAAATTTTTTAATAAGGTTTCTTTGTTTGGAATATCTGATTTTTCCAAATTTTCAATTTCTTTTTCTAAATTGTAAGGTAGCCTGATTAGACTGATTGAGTAACTAGATATTTCTTTTGAATTTAGCGTACCTTCTAATATAATATATGAAGAAATTGTCGAAAAGTGTGATGAATCAATATCTTCATCTGTATTGTCAATTTCAATTGGAAGTCCAACACTACCTGTATTAAATATTGTTTTATTTTTAAATCTAAATATGTTTGGTGAATGGATATGTGCATATCCAACTATGTCTGGTGTTGGATCATTTTCAGACTTTCCAATGAAATTTGTATTTGCAAACATTTGCATTGGGTCTAAAATTTCGAAGTTTTGATATTCTTTGCTTTCTGCATTTGAATGCAATGGATTGAATATGTGTTTCATGCTTAATGGTGAAGCATGGAAAATTCTTATTAAATGACCGCTTAAGTAAAAATCATGTGATAATGGCAAGCTACCTAAGTACTCAACATTTTTTGGTGTCATGTGGTCTACTGTCCATTTTTGCAATGGTACAACACAGTTGTGTGCGAGTAGATGATCGCAGTTTCCACGGATTACTACTTCACAATTTTGTTTTATTAATTCTGTTACTTCGTTAGGGTGAACACCCTTTATGGCGATGTCGCCTAGGCAATATATATGTGTTATGCCTCTTTGTTTAATGTCGGATAGAACGGCTTCTAAAGCTGAAAGATTGCCGTGAATGTCGGCTATTAGTGCAATTTTATCCATAAAAGATACCCCCTTTTTACAAATTTATAACGACGAGTTAACGTCGTTATATAATAGGAAAGTTCTTTTGAACTTTCCCTAATTTTTATTGATATTTCTTTTGTATTTCTGTAATTTTGTCTTGATTTGTTCTTAATATTTCAAGAAAGACGTCTGCGATTGCTGGGTCAAATTGTGTTCCTTTGCATCTTTCAATTTCATTCGTTGTATAGTCAAAATCTAAGGCTTGTCTATATGAACGACGTGATGTCATAGCATCAAATGTGTCTGCTACTGCAACAATTCTTGCTAGGTAAGGTATATTTTCACCTGCTAGTTTTGCTGGATAGCCTTTTCCATCATATCTTTCATGATGGTGTTTTACTATTGGAATTATGTCTGCAAAGATGCTGGCATTTGATAGAATGTGAGCTCCAATTGCTGGATGATTTTTAATTTCTGAATATTCGTCGTCTGTAAGTTTATCTGTTTTTAATAAGATTGCATCTGGGATTCCTATTTTTCCAATGTCATGGAATAGGGCACCAATTTTTAATGTTTTCATTTGCTCTGGAGGTAAATTTAGTTTTTCTCCAATTAATAAAGAATATTCTGAAACTCTATCTGAATGACCTCGTGTATAAACATCTTTAACTTCAACTGTTCTTCTAAGTACTTCGATACTTTCTAAGTATGATTTTTCTAGTAATTCTTTTGAGTCTGCTAATTCTTCGTTTATTTGTTTTATCATATTCATTTGTTCAACTGATTTTAAGCCTGATTCAATAAGTAGAAGTAGTTGATCAAATTTATCACTTTTTTCACAATAGCCTTGAATGTCTAGCTTTTTTATTGTTTCTAATGGTGGAGCTAAATCTTTGTGACCTGTAAGTAATAGTATATATAGGTCTTTGTTGAATTTACGAATTTCTTCAACAACATGATCACCATGGAAAGGTGTCATTATATAATCTAATAACATTAAATCAAAATGTTCATTTTTAACTTTTTCAATTGCTTCTTGTGGGTCAGTTACTCCTGTAATTGAGTAATCACGTAAGTACACTTTTAGTGAATCTATAATTCCCATTTCATCATCAACGGCAATTATTTTGTATTTTGATTTCTCTTGTTCAACTGCGCTTAATCTCATAAACACACCTCATATTATTTTTTATTTATAGGAATTGTAATAACAAATTCT
Organism: uncultured Clostridium sp.; assembly: GCA_900556975.1. Lineage (GTDB taxonomy): Bacteria > Bacillota > Clostridia > TANB77 > CAG-508 > UMGS1994. The sequence goes on from USQZ01000013.1 coordinate 4,776, forward strand.
GTTCCTTTATTTGCTTCTGTTTTAAAAGTCATATCTCCTTGGAAGTGAGCTTTTATGTTTGAATATGACATGAATAATCCAAGTCCAGTGCCTGCTTTTCCTTTTGTAGTAATCATTTGTTTAAATAAGTTTTCTTGAACTACTTTAGGTAATCCAGGGCCATAATCTTTTACGATTATTTCGATAGTAGTATTATCTCTCAGATTTGCAATTAAGTCAATAAATTCATCAGATTTCCCTGAATAAGCTTGAATTGAATTTGATATCATGTTGTTTAGTACTTGTACTAAACTGTTTATATTACCATTGATTGTTACATTATCAGATACTGTATTGTTTATTCTTAATGTTACAAGTGCAGATTTTAGCTCGTGTTTCATTAAGATGTCAACTTGTTTAAATAGTTCTGATACTGTGAAAGGGAAGACTTGACTATCTGATAATGTGACTGCTTGTCCTTTTACGGCTGTTATTACGTCAGACATGTATGATGTATGTGCTTTTATTTTATCTATCCAGTCTTGCATGTCTTTTGCAATTGCATGATAGTCTTCTTCTGTAACCATTGGATTTCCAATTGATGCGTCTAATTCTGCAACTAATTGTGTTAATCCTTCGTCAGCTCCGGCAATGCTCATTATTGGCGTTTTTAGGTTGTGTGCGATTCCACCAACCATTTGTCCTAGAGAAGCTAGACGTTCACGTTCAATTAATAAATCTTGGTTATTTTTAATTTGTTCGATGTTGTGTTTTGTAAGTTCTTGAATTTTATTATAGTAGAAAACCAAATCTGCGAATTCATCATTTGATGTTATTGGTAAAACTGTGTTATCGCTTACATTGTTTGCCGTAACTATTTCTTTTAAGCTGTTTGTTGTTTTAATTAGGTTGTTTGAAATGTTTTTTGACCATATATATAGCAGTATAGAGAAAGCTATAAGAACCGAGAAAATTATTTCTGAGTAGTTAACTAATAGGTCTATATCGATTACAGGAAATTTAAATCCTATATACCATGTTTCTCCTGATGAGTCTTCTAGTTTTAATGCATAAAGTTGTTCGTCTGATTCGTATTTATCATATAGCATTCCTGTGTTTTCATCATAGAAAAAGTTTCTATATTGTAAGATGAAATTATTAAGTGTTTCACCTTCTTTAGAAACATAAATGTTTTCGTCATGAGGTGGAATGATAAAGTAGTAGTCTTTTTCACTTTGTAGTGGTATGCTTTTTAAAATGTTTTTTAAATTTTGTGTATTTACTTGTGATGGTGTAATGTTTTTGCTTGAAAGATATGCTTTATAGTAGCTGGCAATTGTTTTTCCCTCTTGAGAAACAGTTTTTGAGTATCCAATTAATGAAATTACTATAAGAACAACTGCAATAAATGGTGTTACTTGTAAAAGTAGATTTTGTGAATTTGTTATTCTGTATCCCAAGTTTTTTTCGTATTTATGTGTATATTCATATGTTGTCATTATTACTTTATATAAGAATCTTTGACTTCCAATAAGCATTGCAATAGAGATGATTGAAGCAATTGAGATTATCATTAAGGTGAATTTTAATATTGCTAATTTTGATGCAAGCATAATAAAATTAAAGATGATACCAATTACTACTATAAGAACCAATTGTATTATAGAAACTTGGTATGGAATGTTTATACACTTAGTTCTGATGTCTAAAATTTCTTTATACGTTATTTTTTCATGCCTATAAAACTTATTTAGATAGGTGTAAATTTTTTTCATTAAAAATCTGAATGAAAAAAGATGAATTGATGCTCCAAGGATGAATACGATTAAGTACTGTTGAATATGAATTACAGGGAGTACTTTTTTTTGAAATTCAATATTCTCTGCGTTAGGTGGAAAGCCTTGGATTATTGGCATGATGTAATAGGTTAAAATTACAGTTATTGCATCAACTAATAATACAAATAATGTGAACTTTAATTTGAATTTTTTTACTTTGTTAGTGTCTTTCATTTAAAATTATCCTTTCAAAATTTATTTATTATTTTCATAATATTTTTTATATAATTAAGATCTATTGTACTCCATGAAAGATTTAATTTTTTTAGAGCAGATAGTGTGATATCTTGCTTGTATGTGTTTAAGTTTGTGTTATATATATATTCTCTTGTATATTCATCTGAATTTTCAGAAATTTTTTCAATAAATGAATTGTAGTTTACATTTTTAAAATCATAGCCTAATTCTTTTAATAGATTGCTTAATTCTAAAATTGTTAATTCTTTATCACTTAGAATATGATAAATTGAATTTTTATTATTTGTTGAAAGCAATGCTATAATGAAATGTGTACATTCATCAACAGGACTGAATTCGATTGGAAGTTGATGCAGTTCTGTTGGAATTACACCTGATTTTATGATTGAGTTAAGTGCAGACATGAATATGTTTTGTGTGTAGTTACCTTGGAATTTACCGTCAGATTTTCTGGGCATAATGTTTCCAAGTCTGAAAATTACTGCATTTAATTTTTTAGTGTTTGTGGCTATTAATATATTTTTTTCTGCTTCAAATTTACTTAGTAAATAAGGGTTATTTTCTAAGTCTTGATTTATGTATAATGTGTTTTCATCAAAAATTTTGCTTTCTGATTCTTGACTTACAAATCCTGCTATTGATAATGTTGATATGTGTGCAAGAGTTATTGTTTTATCACAGAATTTTATTATGTTGTCAACACTGTATACATTATCTTTTTTTATTTGAGCTGGTTTTACAAAGTGTTTTACGTTTGCTGCTGAATTTATAACGCATGTGATTTTACTTTGCAAATAATTATAAGTTTGTTCATCTAATCCTAAGTATTCTTGTGTAATATCACCATTTAAGATTGTAATTTTTTCGTCAATTAGTTCTGAAAGTTCCACAGATGTTGGAAAGTATGAGGATATCATATTTGTAAATCTTTTTTTTGCAGGTAAATTTATTTTATTTCTAATAATGCAATATATTTTTTTTACATTTGGATTTAGAAGAAGTTCATGTACTAAATGGATTCCTAGAAATCCTGTAACACCTGTTATTAATATATTTGACATATCAATTGATTTAACATTGTTTTGAATGATTGCTTTATCTATATTTTCAAGATTTATAGAATAATTTTTTCCGTTATTTTTCTTATTAGAAATATATTTTGCTAATTCTTGAATTGTTGGGTTGTTATATAAATCTTGAATGTTTAAATTATATTTTTCTAGGGCTATATAAATTGAAGTTAGTGATAAAGAGTCTATGCCTAAATCATCCATAAAATCGTCTGTTACTGAAAATTCTTGAACGTCTGTATAATGAGCGACAATTTTATATATTTCTTGTTCAATTTTGTTTTTTGGTAAGATTATTTTTTTCTTATGATTATTTATATAATCTTTGGCTAATTCTGCTAATGTTTTTTTATCTATTTTTCCTGATGTAGTACGTGGAAAGTCAGCAATCTCGATGATTTTCTTTGGTCTCATATAAAATGATATGTTTCTATTTATATATATTTTGATGTTTTCTAATGAAATTGATGTATTTGAGCTACGAATAAATAGAATTATTATTTTTGTATTTTGGTATGGAATTGCGACTATGCATATGTCAAAATCATTTCCTAATAGTTGTCTTAATTTTTGATCAACTTCGTTTAATGCTACTAAATATCCACCGTTTATTTTTACCATGTCGTCTGTTCTGCCAATAAATTCTATTTCTAAATTTGAATTTATTTTTGCTATGTCACCTGTTTTATATGCTATAACTTCTTTATTTAATAGTGGATTATATATTTTTACAAATCTATTTTTAGTTTGTTCTGGTAAGTTTAAATATCCTTTTGCTATATTTTGAATAGAGAAGTCGTCTTCATAAACTATAAGTTCGCCAGGTGTATTAATTGGCATAAAATTATTATAAGTATTTACTATTCCAAGTCTACTGCCGAATATTGGTCTACCGATTGAAGAATAGTTTTGTTTTATATTTTCTTTTGTAACAACTTTTAATGTTGTGAACATTGTTGTTTCAGTTGGTCCATATAGGTTTAGTATTTTTAAGTTTTTATATTTGTCTAATAATGATTTTAGAATATAAGGTTTTAGAATTTCACCACCAGTGCCTAAAATTCTTAAAGAGCTTAAATCAAATGAATCTGTCGCATCTTGAACTGCAATGTGTTCTAACCATTTAGGAATTAGGAATGAACGTGTAACCTTATGTTTTTCGATTAGTTTTAGTACTTTAGCTGGATTAAGTTCATCTTGTTTCTCAACTAATAAAAGTGTACCTCCAAATAATAATGCTGTATAAATATCAATGCCTGATGCGTCAAATGAGTATTTTAATAAGGACATTGATATATCTTTTTCTGTTGCTTTTAATACGGAATCGTTTTCAATAGATGTTTTTAAACTAACAATATTTTTATGCATGACCATAGTTCCTTTGGGATTACCTGTTGATCCAGATGTGTAGATGATGTAAGCAATGCTGTTTGGTTTTAAATTCTTTTCGTTATATGGTAAATTTTCGCATAAATTAATGTTGTCTAGGTTAATGTAATTGTTTTCTAAATTAAATTTTTTGTCATAGTTTTTATGAGTAAGTATGCATTTAGGTTCACAATTTTCTAAAATATAATTAATTCTTGTTGTGCTTTCATCAGATAAAATTGGAATATAGCATGCACCAACTTTCATGATTGCAAACATAGAGGCAATCATTTCAATGCTTTTATCTAATATTAAAATTACCTTGTCATTAGCAGTAACGTTGTTTTGTTTTAATATGTTAGCAAGTGTATTTATTTTGTTATTTAATTCTTGATATGTGGCTGTTTTATCACCACAGATTAATGCAGTTTTAGTTGGATATTTTTGTACAATTTCATTGAATATATCGATTACTGAAATATTGGGAATTTGTATATTACCTGATGAATTGAATTTTTGAAGTCGTTTTATATCAATGTCTAGTAATATATTTAGTTTTGAAATTTCAGTTGTTTTTTTGCATACAATTTGGTTTATTATGTTTATCACAGAATTATTTATTTTCTGAATTGCATCGTCAGATAAACATGATGTTAGATAGTCATACATAATAACTGGGTAGTTATTAACTGCAGAGATGTGTATGTTTAAAGGTTGATTTTGTTGATTTAGAAAAATCCAATTACAGAATCCTTTGTCTATTGAAGTTAAATTATTGCTTAATTTATTAATTTGATATGAAAAGCCAATATCAAATATTTTTGTTGTTGAATGTGTTGTTTCATTATACATTTTTTGTATTTTATTAAATGGAAAGCTTGCGTGTCTGAAGATAGAAAAATTTGTATTAGAGATTTTTTTGCACAATGAAACAAAGTCGGTTTCGTCTGAAACTGACACATATAATGGCAATGTAGAGACGTATAGCCCTGTTGAATTTAAATCATTATATTTTTTTAATCTATTTAAGAATGGGGTACCAATGACAAGATTGTTTTTATTGTATAGCTCGTTTATGCTAACAGATATGATTGCTAAGAAGAATGCATACTCTGTGATGTTGTGTTCTTGGCAGAATGTACTTATTTTTTGGCACAAAGAATCATCAAGGTTGTATTCAAACCTTTTTGCAGAATAGTCATATAGATTATTTTCATTAAATAACTTAGATGATTCCATTTGTTTTACGTAATTTTTCCAAAATTCTGAATCCTTATCATAATTTGGCGATTTTAAATATTCTTGTTCTCTATTTATAAGGCTTAGATAGCTTGGGTTAGAGTAGGTTGATAAATCTTCGTTATTTAATAGTTTATTGTAAATTTCTTTTATTTGTTCAGCTACTTGTGTCATTCCCCATGCGTCTGAAATTATGTGGTGCACTTTAAAGAAAATATATGAACAAGTTGGTGTTATGACACTAAAAAATGCAAATGTATTTTTTAGTGAAATTTGATAGTTTTTGAAGTAGTCAACAAATGCAGAAATATTTTCATTTTCTAAAATTTTTATTGGAATTTCTACATAAGAATATGGTTTAAAATACTGAACTAAGTTATCGTTTTCTTGCTCAAAAACTAGTCTAAATGAGTCATTTGCTTTTATTAGTATATTTAAAGTTTTTGATAAAACAGAAGCATTTAATACTTCACTAAATTTTATATAACTTGCAATATGATTTATTGCTGAATTACTTAATTGTTGTTCAACTTGATATATGTTTCTTTGAGGATTTGTTAGTTTGTAAGTATTCTGTTTTGTCATTATATGTACTCCTTAAAATTCTGATATTACTTAATGAAAATTATATACAAAAGTAAAAGAAAAATCAAATAAAATAGAAGAATATTATTCATATTTTAAGTAAAGAATATAGTTAAAAATAAAGAGAAAGGATTACTCAATTTAATCCTGAGTATTGGTGAAATTTATGTATACATCTGAAATGAAAAAAAATAATATTTACATATTGTTTTTAATTATGATACTGACTGTATTTTTTACAATTTTAGCATATACGCTATTTTTAGATAGTCATCAATATACGTATGATCAAAATGTTGTTGCAACTAGGGTGAGTTATGCGGAGAATTCGAATAATTTGGAAGAGGTTATTGAGAATATAACTGAATGTACGGTGGGAATTTCAAAGATTAAAGATATTGGGAGTACAATTTTTCTTGAAAAAAGTACAGAAAATTTGAATTTAGGGAGTGGTGTAATAATTTCAAGTGAGGGGTATATATTGACTAATCAGCATGTTGCTGGCGAAAAATATAGCACGTGTTATATTACTTTAAAAAACGGTGTTACGTGTAATGCTGTTGTCGTTTGGGCTAGTGATGATTTGGATTTGGCTATTATTAAAGTTAATATGAAGGAATTGCCGGAAGCTATTCTTGGAGATTCGGATGATGTTAGAATTGGCAGTAATGCGTATGCTATTGGAAATCCGGTTGGATATGAGTTGCAAAGGACTGTAACTTTTGGAATTATTAGTGGGACTAATAGAACTATAAAGGTTGAGGATGAAGAGAAAAAGACTTATTTAGAAGGATTGATTCAGACTGATGCAACAATTAATCAAGGAAATAGTGGGGGACCTCTTATTAATTCAAATGGTGAAGTTATTGGAATAACTACATTGAAAATTGATGATGCTGATGGAATTGGGTTTGCTATTCCTATTAATATTGTTAAACCAATATTAAAGAAATTGCTAGAGACGGGTGAGTTTGATGAACCTTATTTAGGAATTTCTGGTTATGATAAAGATGCAATTCCATATTTAAGTTCGAATATAAATTTTGAAAGTGGAATTTATGTTGAGGAAGTGGATGAATTGGGACCTTTAAAAGATAGTAAATTGAGAAAAGGGGATATTATTGAAAAAATAGATGGAATTGAGATTGATAGTATGAATCAATTAAAGGAATATGTATATTCTAAGAATGTTGGAGATATAGTTATGTTAACAGTAAAGAAGAATAATAAAACTTTTGAAATTAGTTCAAAATTGGCTAAAAATAAATAAAAGACCTTGAGAAAAGGTTTACAAAATTGGAAAAATGTATTATAATTTTGAGTGTACACTGAATTATGTAAAGCGATTAAAGGAATATCTTTAAGAAAGGAGATATGATTTAAAAATTGTAACTATCAACTAGGACTATTAAAAAGGAGGCAAAATATGCTAAATAATAGTTATGCACATTATGAGGAAGAAACAGGAGGATTTATTAGTTGTTTATTTAACAAAGTGCGGCTTTTTTTCAAGAAACTTTTTGATGATGAGAATGATGTGATTGCGGAAACTCCGGAAGTGGAGAAACTTAAACAAGTTTTTCGTGATTATATTGTTGAGAAACCAGCTGGCTTCGAGGATTCTATTAGAAAGACATTTAAGCCTGGTGTTAAATTTGTGATAGATGCGTCTGTTACAAGTGTTAAAAACATGAGGGCGGTCTTGAAAAAGATTGGTGAGGATCCAGAGTTAGAAGAGTTCAAGATTATCTTGACTAGCGTAACCATTCATGAATTGCAGATGTTGCAGAAAGGAAAAGACTCTGATGGTTATGACGCACGATTCATTATGAATCATGCTATTGATCACAAGAAATCTTATGATTTAGTACAGATTCCAGAAACGGAGAAAACACCAGATGCTTGTATTATCAGGTATTGCGTTGAACACAAGAGAGATGTCGTTTTATTAACTTCTGACAAAGAAATGGCACTTGATGCTAACTTGAAAGGAGTTAATGTACTGTTCTTCAAACAGCCGGAGAAAAAGTGCCAATCAAAAAATTCTGATGGCATTGTTTCACTGTATCCGACTCGGAAGATTGGCAATCAGCTCTTTACAGGCGACATGCAGACCGCAAGGAGAGCGATGATGGTTATAACCCAGGATGGAAAGAAATATTCTAAGAATATCTGCGAACTGCACTTGGGTGACGACATCTTGATTGCTTCTCTGAAAGATGATTGTCTCATCTTTGTACATTACAAGCTGATTTCTATGTCGAGTGAGAATAATGCTCAGACATTGTTCAGCCGGAGGTACTATGCAACTGATGAGATTGATAATTTGGAAAGTGAACTTTATAAGAATTTTTTGGGAGAGTTTATAAAGAAGCACAATATCAATTTCTAACAATTAACAATTTTTAAATTATGTCGGGGGACTAGCTACTCGTATTCTGATATGGGTGGCTAGTTTTCTTTTGAAATGGCTGTTGTTGAAATAATTATTTGTATTTGGTATAATTAAGGTATAAAAAATTTTTATAAGGAGGGATTCTGTATGCGGAATTCATTAAAAGCGAAATTATTAGTAGCGTTATTGTGGCTTGTTGTGTGGATTTGCTTTAACAAGATTGTGGAGGTCTTAGGCCTGACATCGTCCAACAGCATGCTGGCGCATGTCGTAGAAGGTTTGTTTTGCATACTGATTGCACAGGTGATGTGTTCATCAAAAGGAATCAGATGGCTTGTGTTGGGTATGCTAACGATTTTGTTACTTTCACAGTTCAATGCAGTAAGTTTGATTAGTTATCTGATTAATCTTGCCTTATTTTGGCTTACATGGCAGATGGGACCTATCCGGAGGGTTAAGACTGCCAAAGTCAAAAAGAGAATTAAATTGGCCAAAGGCCACATTTTAAGGTAACACGTAACTATAGTTTTTGTTTTTAGGGGGGTGAATGCACCTCCCATTTTTTTAGTTATTTGTAAAGCAAAATACATATTAATTTTTTCACACCTTGCTGTCGCAATCTTGATGAGCCTCTGTTCTTTTAGAACAAAGACGCGGACTTTAAAATGTTATAATCAGTGCAAATGCTATTAATGTCCGCTTTTGTTCTGTGCATAGAATGCTTCAATCGCAGTTGCTTCACTTGCGTTTCGTTCCTTTGGTCGCTGCGCGGTGATTCAAAAATTTAATATGTATTTTGCTTTTCTTAATAAATTTAAAAAAAGTGTTCGTCAAATTGCGATAAAATTCTTAAAAAAAATTGTTAAAATGTTAGCTGTTTTTTTATTATTAACGTGAAATTACTAAATTCAAGTCAAATGGTGTCGAAATTGGCAGTATTGTTGTGTTTGACAAGTGTTTGAAATGCCTGTATAGTTGAGTGCGGAATAAGGAGGTACGCATGAGAAAATTTTATGCAGATGTAATTTTAAATAAAGATGAATTAAAGGAAAGCGATAGTAATAGGATTGAACTTGAATACTATAAAATTGCTAAAAATGTTAAAAAAAATCAGAGAACATATGGAGTGGAGATTGTTAAGACGGAATATTTTAATGATAAGAAATTAAAAGAAAGTGAAAATATATATAATGTTACAAGTAATGAAGGTGTGATTGATAATTTATTAAGTATGTTGAAAGAAAATCAGGTTACACCTGTTGGTTTAAATGATGTTGTTGATGAAATATTGTAATAATTATTTATACGAAAAATGCATATTACATTTTTGAATCACCGCGTAGTGATCAAAGGAACGAAACGTAAGTGAAGTGACTGCGATTGAAGCATTCTACCCAGATTTAAAATAAAAATAATAAATTTTTATTTTAAAATTCCGAGGAATGCGATAGCAAAGCGTAAAAAAATAATATGTATTTTTCGGATTTAAAAGTTTTAAGCTGATTGTTAGTTCATTTACCTTTAACTTAAATTATGATATACTTAAAAATATTTAAAAGAAGGTGATGAAGATGGCGAGAAGATATAGAGAAGAATTTGAAGATTCAGATATTCCTAACTCTGTGAAGAAAATGAGGAATAATAAGAATAAAAAGAATAATAAAAAAGTTAAGAATGATAAAGAAATACCTGAAAAGAAAAAACATCCAATTTTAAAAAGAATAATTTTAATCTTGATATGTGTGCTTGTGTTGTTTTTAATAATAAGATTAATAATAAGTACACATAGATGGAAGTCTTTAGCAAAGGATATGCTTTTAAATGAGAATTCAATTGTTTTAGATTCAGATGGGAACACAATTGCTAGTTTAGGAAGTGAGAAGGGAAAAATAAAAGTTTCTTTAGATCAGGTTCCTGATAATTTGAAAGAAGCATATATTTCAATAGAGGATGAGAGATATTACTCTCATGGTGGCGTTGATGTTAAAAGAACAGCTGCTGCCATTGGTTCATATATTATACATTTTGGTTCATCATCTTTTGGAGGCAGTACGATAACTCAACAGTTAGTTAAAAATATGACTGGTGATTCTTCAGATAAAATTTCAAGAAAAGTTAATGAATGGTGGAGAGCTTCTACTTTGGAAAGTTGTGCGTCTAAAGAAGAAATTTTGGAGGCGTATTTAAATACTATTTATGTTGGTCCAAATACTTATGGAGTCGAAGCCGGTGCACAATATTATTTTAGTAAATCTGTTAAAGATTTATCTTTAGAGGAATGTGCTTTTTTAGCTGGTATAAATCATTCGCCTAATTCATATAATCCGTTTTCGGATAAAACTGATAGTGAGAAAATTAAGAAAAGAACAAAAGTGGTTTTATCTAAGATGAAGGATTTGAACAAGATTAGTAATGAGGATTACGAAAATGCATGTAGGAATGTTGATAGTGGTTTAAACTTTAAAAAGGGAACTATTGAAACTGGAAGTGGAGTTTATTCATATCACACTGACGCTTTAATTAATCAAGTAACTGAAGAGATTGCTGATAAATATAAAATTTCTAAAACTTTTGCTAATAATTATTTAGAAAATGCAGGTGCTACAATTCAAGGAACGCAAAATTCTAAAGTTCAGTCTGAAATTGAAAAAGAGTTTGAAAAGAAGAAATACCAATTAGCTTCTAATACTGGAGGAGATCCTTCACAAGCAGCAATGGTTATAATGGATCACAAAACTGGTCAAGTTGTTGGTTGTGCAGGTGGACTTGGAAAGAAAACACAATCTAGACCTTTAAATAGAGCTACGCAAAGTGTTAGACAAACAGGTTCAGCTATGAAGCCTATTGCTATACTTGCTCCTGCAATTGATAAAGGAATAATTACTTGTGCATCTTTGGTTGATGATACTGAAAAGGATTTCGAAGGAGGTTATCATCCAGAGGATTATAATAAACCATTAGGAATGGTTACAGTTAGAAGAGCTGTAGAGTCTTCACAAAATGTACCTTTTGTTGAAATTATGGAAGAGCTTAAACCTAAGAATTCAATTAAGTATATGAAGAAGATGGGAATCACTACATTAACAGATAAAGATGATAATTTATCTTTGGCATTAGGTGGATTAGATAAAGGAATTAGTCCATTAGAGATGGCTGGTGCTTATAGTACAATTGCTAATGATGGAGAATACATAGAACCTACTTTTTATACTGAGGTTACAAGAAAGAATGGTAAGAGATTAGTTAAGAATAAGCAAGAAAAACGTAGAGTTTTTTCTGAGGAAGTAGCTTATGTTTTAAAAGAGTTATTGACTCAACCTGTATTAGGTTCAAAGGGAACAGCAACTTATTGTAAAATAAATGGAGTTGATGTTGCTGCTAAGACTGGAACTACTGATGAAAACTATGATAGATGGTTATGTGGATTTACACCATACTATACAGCAACATGTTGGTATGGATATGATAAAAATGAGACAGTTAATTTCAATAAAAAGAATCCAGCTGGTTTGATATGGGCAAATGTTATGACAAGGATTCATTCTGGTTTGACAGCTGCTACATTTGAAAGACCATCAAAGGTTGAAGTTGCAACAATATGTAATGTGAGTGGAGAGAAGGCTACTACAGGTTGTACAGATACATATACAGAGTTTTTTGTAAAAGGAACTGTGCCTAGAGATTGTGAGATTCATGTTGGTACACCAATTGTTGTTGATGAAAGATCAACATATAGAAATAATTCTGGAACTATAAATGGAACAGATAAAGAAATTGATGCTGAAGAGCCACAAAGAGATAATTGGCCAAGTTCAGGAAATACTACTTCAACAGAAAATGTTGTTAGAAATGAAGTTTCGAATAAAGTAGAGAATAAGACTAATACTACTAATTCAACTAATACTTCGAATACGGTTCAAAATACTAATAATGTTGTAGAGAATAGAAATGAGACAGTAACACCAAGTGCATCTCCAAGTACTACTCCTAAGCAAACAGTGAAACCTACAAATGAAGTTGGAACAAGTACAGAGGTAGAGAAACCATAATAAAGGCATTTTTATAAAAATGTATAATAAAAAATTTAAGAAATAAAATGTAAAAAGCTCGCACTAGTGTGTGCGAGCTTTTTTGGCGTGTACCGATACCGTCATTCCACAGATATGGTAATTTCTCTTTCTTTTTTACTCATATTGCGATTCCTCCTTATGCTAAGAAACAAACAGATACACTAGTAGTATAATAATATACTGATGGTATTATAACATACTTTGTAAAAAATGTAATATTATGTATTATTGATTGAAATTTTAGTTTAATATTATGGGAAAATTTTTGAAAAAATGTATGCTTACTTGAAAAATGTTGAAATATCAAGTGCTTAGATGTTGCTTTTTTATGTAAAGTATGGTAAAATAAATTCGATTCACATTGTTATAATTTTATTAATTTCTTTATTCCTAACAGAAATGTTAGTTGAATATAGATGTAACTTGTAGACCATCTATCTATTATTATAGGAGGAAAAAAATATGTTAGTATCCATCTTATTATCTATTTTTTGGGCTTTGTGTTCAACAGTTCTGGTGTTACCATGGTTTTGGAAGTCATTAATCAGGCGGAAAACTATTGTTGGTAACAAAGAATATCGCGGAATAGACGAAGGGAAAAAGAATCTGAGGGATTTTATTCTTTATCAGATTTTTGCTTTTGGAGTAACTTTTTTTTCTAGCTGGACGCTTTATAAAGATGCAGGTGTTACACGTACATTAATAGGTGCCGTTGTTCCTTTTTGCTTGGTTTGTGTTTTTCAAGTCATAACCATGTCAATTGGTTGGAATAATAATGTTGAGCTAAAATCTCGTATTATTGGTGTAGCTGCTGTTTTGCTTATCATTGTTTCAGCAATTAACTCTTATACAGGGTATTGCCTTGATGTAGAGGGAGTTGAGGAGGAAAGCGCTGAAGAGCTTCCGCTTACAGTTACTGTAGATAACATTGAACAACTTGTTCCATCTAATGATAGTATTAAATATTTGTTTGATGTAACAAGTGTAGAGGGACCATTGTATATGGGTGATAAGTATGTGTATATCACATCTTCACCGGATGGTATTGTTATACTTGATAAAGCTAATGGCAAAGTAGCAAATTTCTTTAAAACGGATTATGATTTCTTACAGCTGAGAAACGAATATCCTTTTAACATTATTAGGAAAGCGGGTATCGTTGTAACGGATGATAATATTCCGTATAAGAGATACGCAGTTGTAGCGAAAAAGTCTATTATTGCTAAGCCGGTATTAGACAAGTATGTTTACCAAAACATGCTGACGGGAGAAGTTACAGAAGCGATCTAACTAATAAAAGAGCCTGGTATATTGCCAGGCTCTTTGTTGGTGCAAGCAATGTAGATATCTACAACTTTTTTCGCACACTTAACGATTGATACAAATATCAATCAATTCATTGTCTTTACTTCAACATAAAGTTTATAAAATTTCAAGTAGTTTTGAAAAAATACTCTTTGTTAATTGAAAAATGTATCAATTTATGATACTATCTATTTGTACAAATAGTAATTTGTTGAAATAGAGGAAATATGGATTTTTTAGAATTAGTAGAGAATAGATATTCTTGTAGAAGTTTTTCTACAAAAGAAGTGGAAAAAGAAAAAATAGAAAAAATTTTAAAAGCTGCAAAATTAGCTCCAACAGCTAGAAACTTACAACCACAAAGAATATTAGTATTAACACAGAAGGAACAATTAGAAAAATTAAAGGGTTGCACATCATATGGCTGGAATGCACCAGTTATCATGATACTTTTTTATGATAAATCAGTTTCTTATAAAAGAGATAAATATGATAATAAAGAATTTGGAGATATTGACGGCAGTATTGTAGCTACACACATGATTCTAGAAGCACAAAACCTAGGATTAGGAACAACTTGGATTGGTTCTTTTGATCCAAATAAGTTACTTGAAATTTACGAAATACCTAGAAATTTAATACCTGTTGCAATACTACCAATTGGATATCCTTCAGTAGAAGCCAAGCCAAGTAAATTACATTTTGAAAGAAATGAAATTGCTAATTTTGTTTATTGGAATAAAATTTAGTGATAAATAAGATAAAAAATACATTGAATCTAATCAATGTATTTTTTTATGGAATATACTTAAATCCCCATTTAGAAATAGCGTAGAAAACCTGTAATAAATCTTTGCCTTTTTCAGTAAGTGAATACTCAACATGAGGTGGTATTTCATAAATTGTTCTCTTTTTACTAAACCATCTTTTTCAAGTTTACTGATTGATTTTCGTATTTCTCTGTTCTATAAAGTTCGAACAGATACATCGTTGGTGCACCTGGAGGGATTCGAACCCCCGACCTTCCGGTTCGTAGCCGAACGCTCTATCCAGCTAAGCTACAGGTGCAAGACTTATAACACAATAATTATAGCAACTTTTATATAAGATTTCAAGGATAAAATGAAAAAATGTGAAAATGTATTGATAAATTTGAAAATATGTTATAATTAAATTGATTTATAATTTAATTAAGAGGTAAATATGGGATTAATAAGAAAAATTATTAATAGAATAACTAAAAAACGTGATATTTTGATGCTTGATGAGGCTAAATATAAAGATTTAGTTGCTTCTGATAAGATAGAATCTATAATATCTAATATGCCATCTGATTTATCAAATTTGGAAAAGGCATATTATGTTTATACTGAGCTTGGAAAGGTTGTGTCAGAAAATCCAGAATTTGTATTTACTGATAGAGCGGGCAAAGAAACACATTATAATGATCAGATGGATACTGAATTTTATGGAATATGTAAATCAATTTCAGAATTGTATGTTTCTGTTTTGAAAGATAAGAGAATTGGAATTAAGGCAGAATTAGTGAAAAAGTCTCCTAATAGTCCAATTACTCATGTTGATACAGTTTTAAAAGTTGATGGAAAATATTATATAGCAAATTTGATAAGTGATTTGTCAAAGATAAAGTCTTCAAGAAGAATTGATAGTTTTGGAGCTGGTTTAGAAAGATTTGACCGTAATCCAAAAATGAAAGATGATTATGAAGAATTTGTAAAAAAATTAGAGAAGAGATTTGGAAAATTTGCTACATTAACGAGAGAACAAAGAGAAGAGATGGATGCTAAATTAGGCTATAGTTATTTGCCACAGGTTTCAAAAGATGAATCAAATGAGCTATCAAATAGAGGGTTATATACAGAGGATGTTATAGAATTGCTTAGAAAAGATATGCAGAATCCGGAGAGTTTTAAGAAGTATGTTTTGCATGATAAGGACGTGCCAAAAAAGGAGCATTTAAAATATAAACTAAAATATATTTTGGATAATATTAATAAATATACAGATTATACAGCTGATATGAATTATTTGGAGAATATAAGGTATTATATATATGTTGCAAAAAAATTACTTCCTTCTGATGAGCTTAATAGAATTAATACTTATGTTGCAACTATTGATGATGATAAAAGAAATGTGGTTTCAATTTTTAAGGTGAGTCCAAATGAAAAAGACGGATTAAATGATTATTTCATGTATTCTAAAGAAGATAAAAAATATAATGAAGTTTCTCAAATAGAGATGAATGATTTTTTAAATAGTTTAAGTGGAAGAAATGTAAAAATTATTGGAGAGTTTGATAGATATCGTCCAATGCCACTAAGTGAATTAGAAAGATAAAGAAAAAAAGAGAATAATGGATAAAAAGAAAGGGATGCAAGAATTATTGAAAATTTTGATAGATATGTTTTCAAATTATTAATTGAATTAGAAAGATAAAGAAAAAGAGGACTTATTTAAATAAGTCCTCTTAAAAATTATTTATTAACTTTTTCTTTCAATGCTTTTCCAGGTTTGAAAGCAGGTACTGTTGAAGCAGCTATTTTTAGTTCTTCACCAGTTTGTGGGTTTCTACCTGTTCTTGCAGCTCTTTCTCTTGTTTCGAATGTTCCGAAACCGATTAATTGAACTGAATCTTTATTTTCTAAAGCTCCAGATACTACGTTTACAAAAGAGTTTACTGTAGCTTCTGTATCTTTTTTTGAAAGACCTGTTTCGTTAGCGATTGCGCTTATTAAATCAGCTTTATTCATCTTAAAATCTCCCTCCTTTTTTAGTATATATAAACTTTAGCAAATAATACTTTAATCGTCAAGCTTTTATGTGAAAAATTTTGAGGAAAAAATTTTGATATGATATAATGGGGAAAATGTTAATGGCAAGGAGAACGTGATGTTTTATTATACTTATATGGTTAGGTGCGAGGATAATTCGTTATATACGGGTATGACTAGTGATTTGGAGAAGAGGATTAATGAGCATATTTCAAAGGCTAAGAATGGCGCAAAATATACTAAATCACATAATGCGGTTAAATTAGAAATTGCATGGAGATGCAAGGAGAAGTCTTTAGCGTGTAAATTAGAATATCAGCTAAAACAGCTTAATAAAAAACAAAAGGAAAAAATTGTTTCAGGAGAGCGAATATCCACATATTTAGCAGGAAAAGTGGATTGTAGAAGGTATAGAATTGAAAAAATAAAAAACAACTCTCTTTGTTAGGGTAAATTTAGCAAGGAGAGTTATTTTTTTATTGAAAAGTTCTTTGAAATTTCTAATAAAGAACCTTATTTTGCATTTCTTTGGTGTGAATAAAGATGTGGATTTATAAAAGCTATAATGAATGCAAATGTTAATAAGGACCTTTAAAGATGTTTATAATTTTTTTAAAAAATTTTATAATGATATTTTCTTTAGGAATGGGTGTTAAATTTGTGTTTGAAGAAGTTTCGCTTAGATTTTTTTCTTTTTTTATTCTATCAGTTGTATGTGAAAGTTCTGTATGTGCAATTGTATTTACATATTCGTTGTTTTGAAAGTTATCATATTTTGACTGTTTTATTAAATCTTTTTCTGCTAGATATTTTTTTTCTTCGTCTGTTGCCCAGTAGCTACGATAAATCAATGATAGAATTGCTGATGTTTCATATAGTAATGTTTGTTTGTCAATATCCACATTGAAATCAATATTACTTTTATAACTTTTATTCATGTTTTCATGAATAAATTCTATAAAATTTTCTGGTAGTTTATTTAACAATTCATCATCAGTATTTTCTAGGATATCAGAAACTTCTTTTAATGCATTTGCGTATGTACTATTTATCATATTCTGTATCTCCTTTATCTATTATTCTAGACTTTATTTTTTCTATGTTAGAATAAGCTAATTGTACTAAAGCGTTTGGAGTTCTTTCTGCGATTTTGCGGAATTGATCTCTTTTAAATCTATTTTGAGCAAAACCTTTTCTTTCGTTTTTTTGGTAAACAGGTGCATCTTTAACAGATTCCCATCTGTCCATGTAAATTTGTTTGTCTTCAGGACTATCCATTATTAGATTTAAAAAATTATGTGCTTTTTCTTCTTCGCTTACATCTGTTCTATAAAATTGATCTAATTTTTGTTTATATATTTCTGGATTTTCTGTTACTTTTATCGCAGTATCAATTAATGAGGCATACAAGAATACAGTTTGTTTTATTACTTCTGGGTCTAAAGATCCATTTGCCATTCTAAATTCTATTGTATTTTTTTTGACGTTTCCAATATTGGTTAGGTTTAATCCGCTATATCTTCTTTCATCTAGTTTTAGTTTTCCTGCTATTGTTTTTAGTTTTCCAAATTTTTTGTATGAGACTTTTAAGGTGCCATTTTCAATTTGTTTTAGAAGTTTTTTCCCAATAGGTGCAGCAGCTCCATTTCTCCAAATGGATGAAACCATATGAATTCCTTTAAGATCTTTGTTTATAGCATGTTTTCTAGTAGGATTATTTTTATCATTACTCATTTTATATATAAGTTCTTCAGACTCTGCATAGATTCGTAAAAAATTTCTCATTTTTTCTGGATCTTGTGTAAGACATTTTGAATCAAAATGAACGTGAAGTCCGCATTTATCATCTGCAATGACTTTTTCTCCTTTATTGCCGGGAAATTTTTTCATGTGTTCACACATATCAGTTACTGATTGCCAATCGGATGGAGTATCTCTTAATATAGGGGAAACTAGTTCAGCGCCTCCTTCAGATACTAGTGACTCTTCTCTGCTTGTTGCCATGTGCCAATTTTTATCTGTTATGTATTTTGCACTTTCGCCTGTGTATAGACCATTTTTACCTTTAGTTTGTACGTTAAAGGCTTCTAATTCTATTCCAAATTTAAAATAGTCGGGTAATTCTAAGGCTTCAGTTTTTCCTTTGTATTTCATATACTTTTCCTTTTTGATTTTTTTTAATTGTATATTAAACAATATTTTTTTTCAATTATTATTTTTAATTAAATGATATTGTTTTTAGGTAGAGAATAGCCTTGGAGCTTGGCGATTGGGAAAATGTGTGATATAATAAAAAAGCTTATTATTAATTTTTTCCTTATCGAGTGTGCAAAAGTAACAAGAACAACAAATAATTTTATTAAGGAGGTCTTAATATGAGTATTACAATGCAGGAATTTCGAGTAACAATGGAGACAATTGGAGTAAATCGGTTAGAGGATTGTTGGCGTCCAGGTTATAGCACACCTGTACCATGTTTTGAGGTGAATGGAACGATTTTTTATCACTCTGCAACTTTTTATATATGTTGCAAAGGTAAAAAGGTTCCAAGTGAAATATTGTGCAAAGCTATGGCTGAATTCGGTGAGACTGATCCCGGAGATAAAAACTTTTGGTATGGAGAAATTCATACTATCAAAGGGTTGCTGACTTTAGTGACAATGCTTAAAGGTAATTATACCAAAGAGCATGGTGAGGAGCTGACTAACAAAATTTACAAAAAACTGTTGGATTGCAAATCATTAAAGACTAACAAGGATTTTGCTTTTCCGAAAACAGATTCACCTAAGATGAAGGAACTTTACAAACTGCTTATTGAGTTTAGTAACAGTGTAAATCCTTATGGTAACAGCAAACTGAAGCTCAAAGATCCAATTGAGTATTTGGATTACATGACTATTAACTTTGCGTATCAGAAAACACCTAAGTTTTATTCCAGATTAAAATTGGCCACACCTAAAAATGCATACTGTTTAAAGTTTAATCAGGATGAATATGGTTGGTACTATGATGCTTTTTTGGAACTTCATCGTAATCGAAAAGAAGGGTATATTAACTTGGGGTATTATGATACAGTAGAAAGTGAAGAAACCCCTTCTGATAGCGTGATTCGATTAAGATACAAAGCTATTGAAGATCTGTATGATGATCAACCAGATGATGTTGATTTGAGAATTAGCGTTAAAACTGGATTGGCTTGGAGAACTAACAAAGAGGATATGGCTAAGCTTGTGACTGATGAACAGCTTGATGTGATGATTATGTATATGAAAATTTGTATTAAGAAGATCAAGAATAAGGTTTTGCGTAAGATGATTTAGTATGCAAAATTACTTTAAGAATTTAATATGATTAAAGGTATAACTGCCACAGTTTTCTATTGAGGACTGTGGCGGTTGTGTTTTTTACCTTGAGAGACATTTTTGGGTGGAATTAAAGTATTTATTATATTAAGGCTTTAACAAAGTGAAAGCCAGCATCGTTTGATACTGGCATATTTTAGATAAGTGTAAATCACATATTTTATATGTGACTATGATTTAGCTTTTAACTCTTTTTCTAATTCAGTAATTTTTTTATTTAAGTCTTGTATTTCTTGTGAATTATTTAATACCATTTCAGAGTTATTTTCAGCAGTTTGTTTTTCGGTAAAATATTTATAAGTCATTATACTTAAAGCAATAACTAAAATTATAGTAAGAACAACTAATATTTTATTTAAAGTATTCATATGCTACCTCCTTATGAAACATAATATACTATTATTAAAAAAATAGTCAATACATTTTTTGTAAAAAAGTAAAAAAAATTTAAAAAAAATATATTACAGAAATTGACAATGGAAATAAAAGGATGTATAATAGGTAAGCATTCAATTATATGCAGGATACATTTACGAAATATTGTAATTTTATTTTGAAAATGTATGAGCACAGTAGGCCATAAAAGAAAGAGAGGTATCATTATGAAATATGCAAAACGTTTTATGGCACTTATTACAGCTTTATGCTTATGCGTGTTATCCACATCTACTGCTTTTGCAGCTGGAAACAGCAATATGTATGCAAAAGACAGTACTGAGGAAAACAGCGTTGATTATCTGAATTATGACTTCCCTGATGATGCTAAAATTATCTATCAGGGAGAAGATGGTGTTATGTATCAAACACATGAATCATCAGAGGTCATTTCACCTCAATCAGCGAGAGAAACGCAGTATAATGGCGCTTGGGTTGATAAAGGAAAACAGGCAACAGGTAATTTCTCTATTACCAACCCACATACTCTTATAAAAACGACCGAAGGAACTTTTAAAATCGCATCAGATTATTCTAAAGCAAGTGCTGAAATGATTCTCCTTGGTGGAGTTTCTGCGTTAGCAGATAAGACACTTTCAGTTGCAGATGGTGATGTAAGATTTTCATTTAAAAGTAATGTTAAAAATCTTACAGTTAAATACTATGTGCACAACTATTCAAATGTATATGGTATGCGTTTGATGTGCTGGCTTTGGTAATGAAAAGCTGATAATTAAAGTAAATAGTTAGAAAAGTATCCTAATGTGCTCAGCGGAAGGGAATGTCCCTTCCGTTCCGTTTTTATATTTTATAATAATTAAATAATTAATTTTAATATTAATATAGATTATAATGTACAATTTAGAAATTTGGATAATGATATATAATGGAGAGAAAATATAAAAGAAAATTAATATGAATTTTAGATTTTATTTTGTCTAGTGCAGTTGTGATAATATGATTCTATAAAAGAAGGATGTTAGAGATGAAAGTTGGTGAATTAGATAAAAAATGAGAACCAGTATATTACTCACACTAGTTCTCATTTTTTACTGCAAATTGTTATTCAAGTCCTTTTAAATTTTTTTCTAAATTATTAATTCTTACATATAATTGATATTTAGTGTCGGCTTGATTTAAAATGGTTTCTGAATTACTTATGTCTATTTTTTTTTGTTGAGAATAGTTGTAAGTTACTATACCTAAGGCGGTTGCAAGAATTACAATAATGGAAATTAAAACAATACTTAATTTATTCATATTTTTCCTCCTTATGAAATTAATATACTATTACCAAAATTTTAAGTCAATACATTTTTTGTAAAAAAGTGACAAAGTTATATATTTTTTACTAGAAAAATTTTTTAATTTTATTATAAAGACTATGAAATAAAATAAATGAGAAAGATATTCATAAAAAAATATATAAGTAAATAAAAAGAAAAAATATATTTTTTTAAATAAAGAATGTATAAAACGCCTAAAACCCACTAATGCGTTGACTTTTTGGCAATTTTGTTATAAAATATTTGTACAAAATTATAAGGAGGCGATTTTATGATGTTAAACATTACATCTCAGAAGCTTGTAAATGAAATGGTCCGGATAGCAAATCAGGAGCGTCCAAGGACTTGTTGCAACGTCGATGTGTTAATTAATGCTTTATTTAACATCAGAGACGAAGAGAATGATTTCGCTAATCTCTTTTACATTTATTTTGAGAAGAAGTTGCAGATCAAAACAGATGTAATTGATAAAGCAATCTCTAAGATTGCCGAGGAAGCGAAAGAAGAAACTAGTGCAAATGTGATAACTGGTGAAAGTTTTCCAAACATTACATTTGAGTGTGATAACGAGCTTAAAACAGTTATTGGCGGTGTGAATGCAATTGTAGCTGAAAATAACAAAGAGGTCGTTACACCAGATTACTTTATGGTTGCACTTTTCGAAACAGAATCACAGACCATGAGACGCTTTTTGAAGGAAATCAATGCTAACTATATGGAAGCAAAGACGTTCTTTGAGAGAGAAAAAATCTTTAAGTACGAAATTGTACCATATGAACTGAGCGGTTTTGTACGTTACAGAAATCCAGACTACAAGAATGTAGATTGTGATATCGTAGGACGTGACAAGGAGCTCAAGCAGGTATACAGAATCATGTTAAAATCCAGCAAGCGGAATGTAATTATTTACGGTGATGCCGGAGTAGGAAAAACCGCAGTTGGAGAGAAATTTACTTATGAGATAGCGAACGGGTTATGCCCAGAAAAGTTTGCTAACTTCAAAGTTTTTGAGTTGAGTGTTAGACATTTTTGCTTAGTCTGCGAAAGCGAAGCTAAGGCTAACGAAAAGATGAACTCACTTTTGGATTTCCTCAGCAAGCAGAAAGAGGACATTATCTTACTGATTGATGAAATCCAGATTATTCTTGGGAAGGCAGGACTCTTCCAGACCAAGAAGGTAGACCTTTCAACAACCTTTAAGCCAATTTTGGCGAGAGGTGATCTGAGGATTATTGGAATCACAACACGGAGTGATTATCTTACCAGTTTTTCAACAGATGCAACTCTTTCCAGAAGATTTGAAGGTGTAGAAATCAATCAGCCCAAATATAACGAAATTTATAAAATGATTCTTCCGAGAGTCAAGAAAATGGAAGTTAAAAAAGGCGTTTCGATTTCAGCTGAAGCAATCGAACAGTGCATTTGGTATGCAGCATGTTTCGAGTACACTAAATCCAATCCGGATAAAAGTATTGATGTTGTTGATAGAGCAATGGCAAATGCGGAACTTGAAGGTAGAACAACTGTTACTAAAGACGATATTGTCAATGTATTCAGAATATCATTTAAAAGATGGGAAAAGATGACTGAAACAGTAAAGCTATCAGTAGCATATCACGAAGCTGCGCATTATGTTGTTGCAAGAATTACAGACTGTGGAACATACAGAATTCTTGCAGTATCAATTTACCCAACAGATGAATATGATGGCATCAATGTATTTGAATATGACGATGAGGTTACACCAGTAACTAATCGTAAATATTACTTGGATGTCATTGCAATGAATTTGGCAGGTAGAGCGGCTGAAGAGATCATATTCAAAGACATTAATAGCGGTGCGGCAGGAGACATTGGTGCTGCCACTGAAATCGCAAAAGAGATGATTATGGAATATGGACTCGGTGATAAGGTCGGTAAAAACAGATACTATGAGGATTTCGACATGGGTGTTGGATCAGGGGATAATGCAGATGAAATCAGTGAAGAGGTTGACCGTACGATTGACGAAGCCTACAAACTGGCCAACCAGTATCTCAAGGAAAACAGAGATTACTTGGATGCAGTTGCAATGGCCCTTGTTGATCATCAGATTCTCATGAAAGATGAGCTTGATCAAATCTGGGAAGCAGTTACAGAAAGACGGAAAGGAGCCAAAAATGTAACTGTAAATAGCAATTTTTATAAAAAGAAAAGTACGAAGAGTACAAAGATTTCTAGAGATAATATCAGGTTTCGTCTTAAAAATGGTAAAAAAGTTGCAAAACGGGTAAGAAAGGAATTAGCGAAGATGTTTAAATGACAAATTCGCATGTATCGCCTAAAAAAACAAAATAATTTAAAAATAAAATCCAGCTACTGTATTATGCAGTGGCTGGGTTTTTGTTATATAATTAGAATGTAGATTAAATTATATCCACGTGTTTGGGTGTGTGGGCATGATTTTAATTTAGAATTTTTATTCATGTTTTGTGATGTAATTATTGTAGCGGTGTATGAAATAAAAAAAGAGTATCATATCTATAAAAGATTGATACTTTTTTTTAATAGTGGTCGAGGTGACAGGGATCGAACCTGCGACCTCATGGTCCCAAACCACGCGCGCTACCAACTGCGCTACACCTCGAAATCAAACTGCTTATATATATTACCACGGATTAAAAAGAAATTCAAGGGGAAAACGAAAAAAAAATAAATTTTTTTGAAAAAATTGAAATGCGTTTAATAATAGTATATATTTTTAAATAGGTGATTATATGATAATTGAAAAGTTTGAGGATTTTTGCATTGAAAATAGAGAAGGCAAGGTAATGTTGTCTGCGCCTCATTGTTATGATCAATGGAGACATGATAAAATAAAAAGAAGAGAAACTAGAAGTGGTGTTTTGGTAAAGAGTGTGGCTTCTAATTTGGGGTGCTCTTGTATTTATAAAACAAAGTTTTTTTATAATGATCCAAATTGGGATGATGAATCCACATATAGAACGGAATTGGTGGATTTTATTAAGGAAAATGAAATTAAATGTTTGCTTGATATACATACAATGCGTGCTGAAAGGGAAACTGATATATGTATTGGAACTAATTGTATGAAAAATATTCAGGGTAGAAAGGATATGCTTGATGTCGTTTGGAAGTGTTTTAAAAATTATGGCTTTCAGCATGTTGAGATAGATAAACCATTTAATGCTTCACATCATAATGTTGTATCTTGCGATGTTGCGGAGCAATGTGAGATTCCTTGTTTTCAGATAGAAATTAATAATAGATTTATGCATAGGGCTTATGAAGATTTTGATTTCGATAAAGTAAAGTTAGTTATTAAAGCTGTGGTTATTGAATTGGATAAAATTTTATGATTTAATAAGGTTATTTTCTTTTTTGATTTTGGAAAATAACAATACAAAAATTTTTTACATATTTCACGCGACCAAGGAAGTTTACTAAAAAATGTTATAATATGAACAAGTGTTATTAAAAGTCTGTTTGAGGTTGATAATAGATTAACTATATAAAAATAACAATTATGGAAAAAGTTTTAAAGAACAAAAAAACCTAAGATTAAATCTTAGGTTTTTGGTGAGCCAGGAGGGGTTCGAACCCCCGACCCCGCGCTTAGAAGGCGCGTGCTCTATCCAACTGAGCTACTGACCCGTAATGCTTATTTAGTATACTGCGTTTTTTCGCAGTTGTCAATAGTTTCAAATAAAATTTTTAAATTTTTTTGATGAGACATGTATAAAAAATTGAGCTAACTAGTATTGTTAGTTAGCTCATAATATATTGTAGAAAAATTCTACTAAATGTATTTTGTTGATGTTTGAATGTTTTTCATAGTTTACTTGCAAATGAAATTATGAAATTTGATATTAATATGTTTTGATATTTGAATTGCTAGTATTATGCTTGTAAAACTTTTCTTATTGAGTTCATGTTTTCTGTTAAGATTTTGCAACTTTCATCTAGTTTTTTCTGGTCTTCAGGATTTAATTCAAGTTCAAGTAATTCTCTTGCTCCGTTACTATTGATTATTGCTGGAACTCCGATATAAATATCTTTGTGACCGTATTCACCGTTAAGGTATGCTGATACAGTTAATATTTCGTTTGTATTGTTTAATATTGTTTTTACTATTTTAGCAAGTCCTAATCCAATTCCATAGTATGTTGCTTTTTTCTTTTCAATTATTTCATATGCTGCATCACGAACTTCAACATATATTTTATCTAGAACTGATAAATCCTTTTTTGCATCTTTTATGATGTCTTTTATTTTTTTACATCCAACATATGCATGATCCCATGGAACAAATGATGAGTCTCCGTGTTCACCCATGATGTAGGCGTGTACGTTTTTATTTGAAACATTTAGGTAGTCTCCTACTAAATATCTTAATCTACATGTATCAAGTGCTGTACCTGATCCTATAACTTTTCTTGTTGGAAATTGTGAAACTTCTTGAACGACTTTTGTCATTAGGTCAACTGGGTTAGAGGCTACTAAGAAGATTCCTTTAAATCCGCTTTCAACTACTTGTTTTGTTATGTCTTTCATTATTTTTGCGTTTGCGTTTGATAATTCTAATCTTGTTTGTCCTGGCTTTTGACTTAATCCAGCAGTGATAACAACGATATCAGCATCTTTACATTCTGAATATTCACCAGCTTTTATTTTCATATGGCTTGGAGAACATGGAAGTCCATGACATAAATCCATTGCTTCGCCTTCTGCTTTGTCTTTTAGAACATCAATTAAAACTAATTCATTAACGCCACTTGCGTTTCCTTGGTTTAATAGGGCATATGCCATACTCATTCCAACAAAACCTGTTCCAACTAATATTACTTTTCTTTTTCCTATCATATAAATCACCTTTCTTGTTTAAAACATTTCCAATTTTTAATTATAATACACGGACTTTTAAAAATCAAGCAAAATATAATTCAGATGTAAACGTATTGAATAAAGAGAAATCTTGGTATATTATATAAAAGGGGGGGAAGTATGTCGAAAAAAGATGAATTGAAACAAATTACATGTACTCTTGAAAAAGATGTTGTTGCTACGGTTAGAAAAATAGTTGGACAATATGATTTGTTTTCTATGAGTAGTTTTATAAATGATTGTGTTAAATTTTCAATGGATAATTTAGAGGTTATGATGGAAACTGATGAAGAGTGGATTCGAATTAAACAGTTTTTTATATCTGGATTATAGATATTTAAAAAATCTCCAAATAAATATTATCGACATAAAAAAACTTGAAAAAATAAGTCATAATTGGTATAAATATGTATATAAAAAGGGAGAAATCGAATGAAAAAATATTCTTTGGATAAATTTAAGGAGAGAAGAAAAAATCGAAAAATGATTAAATTTACTATCATTACTTTGATAGCAATTATAATTTTAGTTTTTATAGCTTTGTATATGGCTAATAAAAGTTTTAGTTCATTTATAGATACATATATTCTTAAAAAGAGAATTTCTGAAAATGATGCCAATAGTTTGACTATAGATACGGATAATTTATCTTTGATTTATGCTTATGATAAGAGTTTAGTTGTGTATTCTGATGGTAGTATTAATTTCTATAATACTGATGCAAAACAAACTGGAAATATTGAGATGACTTTGTCTAAACCTATTGCGGATTCTGAGGATAAATATTTAGCATTGGCTGATTATGGTTTGCAGAAGGTGTGTTTAATAAAATCAAATAGTTTAGTTTGGCAGAAGGATATTGAGGGAAAAATCTCAAAGGTTTCTGTTAATAAACAGGGATATGTTGCAGTTTCTGTGACTGGTACAACTTACGAATCAATCGTTATGTTATTTAATGAGAATGGTGATTTATTATTTAGTAAATATCTTTCAACTTATGTTATAGATGTTGATATATCAGATGATAGTAAGTATATAGCGATTGCAGAGGTTGATAATTCTACAATATTGCCTGTTACAAAAATTGAAATGGTTTCAGTTGAACTTGCTTCTACTTCATCAGAAAATGCTACTATTAATACTTATGAAGCTGAGAGTAACAAATTATTAACTGGAATGAATTTTCAGAGTAAGAATGTACTAGTGTGTAGTTTTGAGGATTATGTGTTAAAAATGACGGATTCTTCAAGTGACAGACTGTATGAATTTTCTGATTTGACAGCTTATTTGGAAGTAGATTCTAGAAAGGGGTTTGTTAGAATTGATAAAGAGGAATCTAGTGTGTTTAAGTCTGATTATAGATTAAAGATTACTAACGAAAATAATTCGGAGAAAGTTTATATAATAGAAGGAAGTATTAAATCTTTGGTTTGCAAGGATAATAAGATTGCTTTGAATCTAGGAAAAGAAGTTCAATTTATTGATAATAATGGTTGGTTAGTTAAGAAGTTTATTGGAAACCAAGAGGTTAAAAGTGTATTGGTTTCAAATAAAATTGGAATAATTGTATTTAAGGATAAGATTTCAATAGTTAATTTATAATGTTGTATGTTAAAAATATTGAAATTTAATTTGTTTCCAACTAAATTTATTTGTAGGAGGGAATTGTGTTATGGGAATATTAATTGATTTTTTAGTAATAGCAGTTATGTTGCTTTGTATTTTTATTGGATATAAAAGAGGACTAATAAAAGTTGCGGTTAAAATTGTTGCTATAGTTTTATCTATTGTTTTTGCTTTGATTTTTTATAGGGCAATTGCATCATTGATAATTAATGCTACAACTATAGATGATAGGATATGTGATGTTATATATGAAAAAATTAAAGATGTGGATTTTACTAATGTTAATGATAAGGAAAAAGAGAATAATGCTATTTTGAAAATATCAGGGAAATATATTAATGAGGCAATTAATAGTTCCAAAGATGATGTAGCTCATTATGTGGCTGAGCAATTGACTTTGACTATAGTTCAAATAGTATCATTTATTATTTTCTTAATTATTGTAAGATTAATGTGTTTGGGATTAAATGTTGTTGCAGATATAATAGGAGATTTCCCTATTATAAAGCAATTTAATATTTCAGGCGGTATCATTTATGGAATTATAGAGGGATTTTTTATAGTTAATTTAGTGTTTGCTGTTTTGTATATTTTAAATCCAATATGTTTGGATGGAAAGATAGAGAAGACTATTGAGAAATCTAAATTGGGTAATATGATTTATGAAAACAATGTGATTGTGGATGTTATAATGAAGTAATTGAAAAATTTGTCTAAGTTTGATATAATACGAATTATATTAATTATAGGAGAATAAAAGTGAGTAGAAGAGAAAAAAGAGAACAAGAAGAAAGAGAAGCAAAAGAGAGAAAGAAGAGAGAAAGGGAAGAAAGAAAAGCCGAAAAAAAGGCTGAAAGTAAAAAAGATAAAAGGGTAAAAAAATCACCTAAAAATAAGAAAGAAAAAAAGAAAGGTAATATTTTTGTTGGAATTATAAAAACTATATTAAAGGTATTACTTATATTAATTTTATTGATTGTATTATTGCTTGGGTGTTTTGTAGGATGGCTTGGATTTAAATATGATTGGAATTTTAAGAATATGGTAAAGGGTGGTGCTAAAGAGATTGCTCTTATGGCTACTGGTCAGACAGAAGAGGATGTTGCTAATTTAGCTCCAATTTATTGCTTGATATTAGGTGTTAGTACAGATGAAGGAAATATTCTTACAGATACAATTATTTTATGTGCTTATTATCCTAAAACTCAAGAGGTTTCTATGTTATCTATTCCAAGAGATACTTTTGTTGGAAAGAGTGAGGTTACTGCTGGTGGTTATGATAAGATAAATGCTTCATATCAACGTGGCGGTGGAGGAGATGCTGGTGCTACAAAGGTTTTAAATGAGGTCGAGAAGTTAACGGGACTTGATATAAATAATTATTTAGTTGTTAAAAATGAAGGTTTAATTAAGACTGTTGATGCGATTGGCGGAGTTGACTTTAATGTTCCAATAGATATGAATTATGATGATAGTGGACAAGATTTGCATATTCATTTAACTAAAGGATTACAGAAAATTGATGGAGACAAAGCAGAACAACTTTTAAGATTTAGACATAATAATGATGGAACAACATATCCACCTGAATATGGTGATAATGATATTGGAAGAATGAGAACTCAAAGAGAGTTTATTATGGAGACAGCAAAACAGATATTACAAGCTAAAAATATTACTAAAATAAATCAATTAATTGAAATTGTTTTTAGTAATGTTGAAACTAATATGGATATGAATTATGTTATGAAATATTCACCTGCTGTTATTGACTTTGATGTTTCTGCAATTGAAACTGCTTATGTACCTGGTGCATCTGCATTGTTTGGAAATAATGGAATGGGCGGAAAGGTATGGTTCTATAGAGCTGATAAGACTGCTACTAAGAAGTTAGTTCAAGAGATGTTTACTTTTAAGCAACAAAAGTCAGAAGCGGATTCAAATGAGACTGCTGTATTAAATCCAGAATATATAAAGTTGCAATTATTGAATGCAACTGGTGATGATGATTCTTTTGAAAAGGTTAAGAGTAGATTAAAAGGCAAAGGATATAAAATAAAGGATACAGGGACAACAACAATTAGTAAAACAACTAAGGTAATTAATAGAAATGAGAAAAAAGAAGAGGTTGTTGATGAATTGATTAATACTTTAGGATATGGAAATATTTCAGAAGGAAAAAAAGATTTGAATTATGATATAACAATTATTGTTGGTCAGGATATGAATCAAGTTGTATATGAGTAAAAAGATAAGGCGATGAATTTTAGGATTCATCGTTTTTTCGATTGTTGATGTAGTATATGGAGAAATAAATAGCTCTTAATGTAATTAAAAAGACATTATCCTTAGAATAATGTCTTTTGGGTTATTGATTAATATATTTATTTCTGCTTTTTAAGCTTCTTTTTTTTAGGTTATAGTATCGTACAGCAGTTAGAATGGTTATTATTAATATTAAGAATATTAGTACATAAAGTCCAATTTTACTTGGTTTGTATTCTTCTACGTCGTTTCCTGCGATAAGATCAGTTGTATAGTTAATTCCTTCTACTTTATATGATATTGTTCCTACGATATCTCCTTTTGTTATTGGTGCTGATAGACCTTCTTTTAATGTGATATCTGGATCTATTTGAGTGCTTTTATTGTCTAAGCTTACTAGTGAATTTACATCGCTTGCAATTAGCAGGTCAAGTGAATTTTCATCTTTTTTTCCGTTTTCGATTTTTATTGTTTTTATTAGGTTATTTGCAGATTTTAATTTTCTAAATGAAAAGTTGTCAAAAGCATAATCAAATAATGATATTGTATCAACGTATCTGTGACTTACAGATCCAGTACTTTCATATGTTATTGAAGCTACTAATACGACTGATATGT
This sequence comes from uncultured Clostridium sp., assembly GCA_900556975.1. Classification (GTDB taxonomy): domain Bacteria; phylum Bacillota; class Clostridia; order TANB77; family CAG-508; genus UMGS1994. Next base: position 36,094 of record USQZ01000013.1, read on the forward strand.
ACTCGATTCCGTTTTTTTCTGCAGAGGCAACTAAGCAATTTTTAGCAGCGCTTGTATAACCTGTTTTAACACCTGTTGCGTATTTGTAATAGTAATTGTCAGGTCTGTTTCGTGCATCGTAGATTATTAAGTTGTTTGTGTTTGCATATGTTCTACTTTCTGAAGGATATGACGTTGTTGCTGGTAATGTGAATGATGTTGTTTTTACTATATCTCTGAAAGTTTGATTTTTCATTGCATATTGGGTTATAAGTGCTAAATCGTAAGCTGTTGTATAATGGTTTTCATTGTGAATTCCATTTGGGTTTATAAAGTGTGTATTTTTACAACCTAATTCTTTTGCTTTTTCGTTCATTAAATTTGCAAATGCTTCTTGAGATCCTGAAACGTGTTCAGCTAAAATAACGGCACTTTCATTTGCTGATTGTAACATTAATGCATATAGTAAATCTTTTACTGAAAGTGTTTCACCTATTTGGATATTTGCAGTCGAATATCCGCTTGGAACGGAATTTATTGCAAATTCACTGGCTGTTGCTGTTTCGTTTAAATTGCAATGTTCAATTGCAAGAATAGCTGTCATAATTTTTGTTGTACTTGCTGGATATTTTTTTTCATATCCATTTTTTTCATATACTACTTTTCCTGTTGAGGCTTCCATTAGTAATACTGCTTCAGATGAAAGATTTTTTTCCAATTCATCTGTTTTTTCTGCTAATGTTGCTGCTAGTGTTGATGAAAAAGTACTACATAAAATTATTGCAAAAATAATTAAGGAAAAAATTTTTCTTGATTTATTCATAAAATTTATTCTCCTCATAATTTTTAATACTAGATATTAATATACCTTATTTTTCGACAAAAAACAATATATAAAAGTTAAAATTTTTATAAGATAAATAAAAGGAATGATTTATTTAAAAATCATTCCTTTTATGTTATTAATTATGGAAGAAAATATTATATTTGGTTTTTGAGTGACGCGCAGTTTGAAAGTTTTTCCCTAACCTTCTAAACGAAGTTTA
>USQZ01000014.1 GCA_900556975.1 uncultured Clostridium sp.
CTTTGAAAACTCTACCTGGAGTTGATGTAGATCCCATTGAACCTGGTCTTCTGTGATACATAGAACCATGTCCCATAGGTCCTCTTGATTGTCCATGTCTCTTAATAACACCTTGGAATCCTTTTCCTTTAGTTGTTCCTTGAATATCTACTGTTTCTCCTGCAGTAAATACATCAGCTTTTATTTCATCTCCAACTTTTACATTAGATACATCAGCTAATCTGAATTCTCTTAAATGTTTAACTGGAGTAACTTTAACTTTTGTAAAGTGTCCTTTTTCTGGTTTGTTTAATTTCTTTTCTTTAACTGTACCAAATCCTAATTGAACAGCGTCATATCCGTCAGTTTCAACTGTTTTAACTTGAACAACGCTACATGGTCCAGCTTCAATAACTGTTACAGGTATTACATTACCTTTTTCATCAAATATTTGTGTCATTCCGACTTTTCTACCGATGATTGCTTTTTTCATCTTTCTTTCCTCCTAACTATTGGCTACTCTAGGCTACAAATGAAAATCTGCGTTTTACTTTGTCAAACTATGTTCATAAATCCTCGACGTACACCAGTACGACTGCGATTTATCGCTTGTTTTTCGTGTAATGCTTGCTTTTGATTTGTAGCACTTATGTGCTACTTTTTCATTAATAACTTATGCAGCTTGGTTTGATGTTCACAACTCTTTTTGTTTTTTAGCAACTGTTGTGTGTTGCTTTCATTAATAATTATAATTTGATTTCGATATCAACACCTGCTGGTAACTCTAATTTCATTAAGCTATCAACTGTTTTTTGTGTTGGGTAAAGAATATCAATAACTCTTTTATGTGTTCTCATTTCAAATTGTTCTCTTGAATCTTTGTGTTTGTGTGGAGAACGTAAAATAGTTACTATTTCTTTTTCTGTTGGAAGTGGAATAGGACCTGAAACTTTAGCTCCTGTTCTTTTAGCTGTATCTACTATTCTTTCAGCAGACTGGTCTAAAACTACGAAGTCATAAGCTTTTAATCTTATTCTGATTTTTTCGCTTCCTACGTTTTGGTTTGATGTTGCCATTGTTTTTCCTCCTTATTTAATGTAACGGCAAGTTTAAAACGCACCCTGGTGTTTCTTTATACCCCATATATAAATCCAAGTTACATCATTTCTTTTGTATCCTGGATAAGTGTGCATTTATCAAACTTATCGCCCGGTCTAAGCCAAGACATACTCTGCAAGAGTTCCCTCCACAGACATATAATCTGTGTAGCCACATCCTGCTTCATCGCTTTATCTTACGCCCTATTATTATACTACGGTATTTTAGGCTTGTCAACACGAAAAATACATTTTTCTCCGACTTTTCCAAAAAATATAGAGCTAAATTTTTTTTAGCTCTATATCTATAAATCGTTCTATTATACATTACATTTTATTTGCATCATTTTATCATCTAATTTTGAAATTGTTTTAGCTGCATTTACTAGTTCTTTAGATGATTTTTTGCTTATTTGCTTTTTATATTTTAGCTTATGTTCTAAGCTTGCCCAAAAGTCCATTGCAACTGTTCTTATTTGAATTTCAACTTTTACATATATTGTTTTATCCTTAAATGTTACTGGAACATTTATAATCATATGATAACTTGAATATCCACTTGGTTTTGGATTAGTAATATAATCTTTTCTTTCTAATATTTCTATTTCTTGAAAATTCTCAATTATTTTTACTAACTTGAACACATCATCTTTGAATGAGCATACAATTCTCATTCCTGCTATATCATTTACTTGTTCTATTAAATTCTTATAATTAAGTTCTAGTTCTTTTCTCTGCATTTTTTCTATAATACTATCTGGTGATTTCACCCTTTCTGTTATGTGATCAATTGGATTGTATTCACAAAAATTATTGAATTCTTCATTAAGAATATCAAATTTTGTTCTAAGTACTTTTAGTGCAGATTTATATATTAGCATAATCTTTTCAAATTCATTTGCTTTTTTATCTACTTTTTGTTCTATCCTCATTAAACTTGCAGCCTCTATCAGGTCTGCTTCTCTTTCACTTTCTTTTTTCATATAATCATTCCTTTCTATTATCTATTCTATCCCCCCTCCTTGTTAGATTGATAATATATTATTTTATTTTCATTAAATTAATATTAAATTTTTACAAATTTGAATAATTTTTCTTTTATACATTTTTTCAAAAGTAAAGCTATTAGTCGATATGTTTAACTAATAGCTCTTTAAAAATTTTTAATCTAATTTTTCTAATTTATTTACATTTACTATGAATGCTATTCCCTCAATTATATCCATAATTGAATATACTAATATTATTAGTCCTAGTGTTGCAATTATTATTCCAGGTGTGAATATAATATAAATTCCACATATCATCATTAATATAGCAATTATTAACATTGGTACCCATGAGCTAGATTCAAATGCTTTTAATTTCAAAGATAAACCAAATCTCATTAAACTGCTATATATTATCCAAATACCAAGTACTATTCCTAAAAAGTTTCCTAATGTTTCTGTGTGTGTAATAATTACTAAGCCAAATAATATACTTATAATTCCATACACTAATTGATAATTGAATAAATCATAACTTCCTTTTTCGGTAAAATATCCTATAATTTTAATAATTCCTGTTATTATTAATATTGCTCCTAATACACATGCTATTACTTTCATTGTTGCTTCTGCATATAGAAACATAACTAATCCTAGAACACCTAATATTATTGAAGTTATTATTGAAGTGTATCCAGTCTTTTTTAAAACTTTTCCTATTTCCATAGTTACCCCTTTCTTTCCGAATACTTTTTATGTATTCTTAACTAATCTTTGGTTATTATATTTCTTATTTATGAAATTTATGTGAAATCATGTATATTATTTTTTATATTTCTAAAAATAATTGTATATTATGTCCTTTTTTGGTATAATCTTTTTAGTAAAATTGAAAGGAGTGATCTTTTTGGAATATAGATATAGACCTTCTGGTGTATGTTCTAGCGAATTTGTTATAGTTATGGACGGAGAAATCATAAAATCAGTAAAAATAGTTGGTGGATGTCCTGGAAATACTTTAGCTGTTTCTGCTTTAGTAGAAGGAAAAAATATTAATGATGTAATTGCTAAGTTGGATGGAATTCAATGTGGAATGCGTGGAACTTCATGCCCAGATCAACTTGCAAAAGCATTAAAAGAAATTAAAAGTAAAATGTAATGTGTAAATTTATTATATTTTTAATTCTATGATTTTGTTTGCATATGAAATTTACAATTTTATGAGCATTGCTATTTTTATATACAAGGAAGCTTTTATAATTTTTCTTGTATATAAAAATTGACTAAAAAATAATGTTCACTTTTTTATACTATTTTATAAATTAAAAAAGAAATTATATAGGCAATGAAAAATTGATTAAACACAATTTTTATTGCTTTTTTTATTCCAAATTCTTTTTTTATTATTCCTATTGTAGCTATGCAAGGAGTATACAATAATATGAAAGCTAAAAAGCTTATAGCTGAGCTTCTAGTAAACATATTCCCTATTATAATTGGTAACATATTTGAACTTGCATTTGTAAGGACGCTTAATGTGCTTAGTATTGCTTCTTTCGCAGAAATTCCCACGATGATTGAAGTTACAATTTTCCAATCCGAAAATCCGAGTGGCTTAAATATAAATGAAATCTTTTGTCCAATCATAGCTAACATACTTTCACCTTCAGGTACGAAAACTAATTCTTGATTAAAGCTTTTTAAAAACCATATTATTAATGAAGCAATAAATATTACCGAAAATGATTTTATTAAAAATTCTTTTGTTTTATTCCACATAAGGTACCATGTATTTTTTATTGAAGGCATTCTATAATTTGGTAGCTCCATTATAAAAGTACCTTCATCATTTTTTCTTTTCTTGCCTAATAATGCCGTCAGCAATATTCCAATTATTATTCCAACAGCATATATTAAAGTCATTGCTATAGCTGGATTATCTTTAAAAAATATCGATACAAATATCGCATATATCGGTATTTTGGCAGAGCAACTTATAAATGGAACTAATGTTAAACTTAATTCTCTTTCTTTTTTAGATTGTATTGTTCTAATTGAAAGTATGGCAGGTACTGAACATCCAAATCCTAATAAAATAGGTACTATGCTCTTTCCAGAAAGTCCTATTTTACTAAGCGGCTTATCCATTATAAATGCAATTCTAGTCATGTATCCGCTATCTTCTAATATTGATAAAAAGAAATATAAAGTTACGATTATTGGTAAGAAGCTAATAACACTTCCTATTCCATTTAATATTCCATCGATAATCAAGCTTTCAATTATCAAATTATATTCATGTGTTTCAAAATAGTAGATGATTATATTTGAAACAACTTCAATTCCCTGATTTAATAATTCTGTAAAATAGTTTCCAATAATATTAAACGTTAAATTGAAAATAATGTACATTATAAAAAAGAATATTGGTAATCCTAAAAATTTATTTGTTAAAATTTTATCTATTTTATATGAGTTGTTTTTAGACATATTTCTTGGCATTTTTACTACATTATTACATATACTTTCTATTTCTCTATATTTCTCATTAATCTTATTTTGTTGTCTTAAATTCGGATTGTTGATATTATAAAATCTTTTATTCTGAATTGCTTCATATATTAATTTCTCGGTTTCTTCTTTAGTAACTGTACCTAACTTAACAATTGGTAATTGTAATCTTTTTGATAATTCTTGTACCTCTATTTTTCCTTTATTTTTTTCAACTTCATCTAGCATGTTAAGTGCTATAATCATTGGTATTCCAATTTCTTTTAATTGCATTGTTAAGTATAAATTTCTTTGTAAGTTTGTTGCATCAACTACATTAATTATTACGTCTGGTTTAACTTTATATAAAAAATCTCTTGTTACTTTTTCTTCAGATGTATATGTATTTAATGAATATAATCCCGGTAAATCAACTATTTTGCAGTTCTTATAATTTGGCACTATGCCAACTACATGTTCTACAGTTACTCCTGGAAAATTCCCAACATGTTGTTTTAAATTGGTTATTTTATTGAATATGGTTGTCTTACCGCAATTTTGATTTCCAACTAAAGCTAATATCATAAAATCACCTCGACTTCTATTTTGCTTGCAATTTCTTTTCTGATGCTTAAACTGTATCCTCTTACTTCTATTTGAAGTGGATCACCAAGTGGTGCTTTTTTAGTTAGCTTTATTTTTGTGTTTGGAACAATTCCCATATCTAATAGTCGATACTTTAACTCGCCAATCACGTTTACTGATTTTACTTTACATATTTGATTTTCTTTTAAATTATTTAAGGTTGTCATGGTTAATTATATGTTGACGTTTTTCGTATATGACTTTTTTAGCAATCTATATAAATGCAAAAGTAATATAAATATTTTTCATTTTAATAGCTTATATAAATACTAAAAGCAATATAAATATTTTTCATTTTAACAATTTATGCAAATGCTAAAAGCAATATAATTTTTTCATTTTAACAGCCTATATAAATACTAAAAAAAAATATAAATATTTTTGAAATCATTGCGCATCGATCAAAGGAACGAAGCAAGGCTTCGTGACTGCGATTGAAGCAATCTTTACTAAAGAAAGAGCGGATGCTCAAAAAAGATTGCGACAGCAAGATGTTTCAAAAATATTTATATTGCTTTTTGGTGTTTTTATAACTGTATTATCCTAATAATTTTACTTCAACAGTATTCATTCTGTATTTTCCGTTTTCGTCTATTCCGAATTCTATAAATGATTTGTCTAATTTTGTAGCATTTTGACTTAAATCTTGTGTGAAATAGATTCTCATGTTATTTATTTGTAGTCCCTTTGTTATTATTATTTTGAAGATTTCTACCATATGTTTTTCATCCTCTGCAACTAATATAAGTTGAGGTGCTCTTTCATATCCAGAATCGAATTGAACAAAGTTCTCATAGAATTCTTTGTATAATCTCATTCTTTCTTCGAATTTTGTTTCCCAATCTTCTTCTCTTCTAACAGCTTCATATATGAAGTCTATTGAAACTCCTCTTTTTGTTAATCTAACTCCTGCATTTGCTTTTATTATTTTTCCGCTTTGTTTAGCTGTTATAGCAGGTTTTACAACATAAGAATCAAATGCTTGTACTTTTCTCATGTATGCAATTATAATTTGGTTTCCTGCTAATCTTTTCTTTATCATTGATACTGGTTTTGTGTTGTCTGTTGGTTGCCATTTACATTCAATGTTTCTAGAATTTAATAAATATTTACCCATTTTTTCTAGGCAATATACTCTATAAATACATTTTCCATCTTCACTTGAAAAATAGTATCTTGTTAATATTTTTGTTTTTATTAATTGTTCTAGTTTGTTATTTAATTTATCTTGTGATTTTATATCAATATTTCTATGAACTAAAATTTGATATATTTGTCTTGATGTCATAAACTCAAATTCATTTACTAATTCTAATATTTTAAAGTGAATTTCTGTGATATGTCCTAAATTAATTCTATGAATAATTTGGTTTATTGAAACATATCCATCCTTTCCATCAAATGTTTTGATTTCTCCTTCTTTCATTGCGAAAGGAGAGACAGTTGTTTTGATTTTTTCATCTTCTACCATTGTACTAATACCTCCAATTAAATTATTATTTTAGACGTTTTCTTTTGTTCGAAAATCTTTAGTAAGATTCTCTATGAAACAATTAATAGTTTTATTTTCTTTTTGTCTTTAACTATTCTTTTAATGTATACATCAACTTTTTGTCCATATTCGTATCCATCTTTATATTCTGCAAGTCCAACTAAATTTGGCTTTAACTCAATAAAGATTCCGTTTTTTTGTTTTTCTACTTCCTTAACTGTTCCTTGAACTTTTTCTCCTTCTTGGTAATCTGTAACATTTTCTTCCCAAGTTCCTAAAAGCTCTTTATGAGTTAATTCTACTCTGTTTAAGTCTTTGTCAACTGATTTTATCATAACTTTTATATTTTGTCCAACTGAAAATCTTTCTTCTGGAGATTTTATTCTTGATACTGAAATATCTTCTATATGCAAAAGTCCAACTACTCCGTTACTCATTTCAACAAATGCTCCAAATGGCTTTATGTTCTTTACTGTACCTTCAAAGACTTCTCCAGTTTTGGCTTCATTTTGAATCCAATTAATCTTTTCTTCATTTAATGGTTTTCTTTCGTATTTAAAATTCATATTTATACCTCTTCTTTCGTAATTTTATCATTTAACTTTTCATTTTAGAAGTTTTTGAACTTCATCATCTTTTAGATATCTCCATTTTCCAATAGTTAATCCCTCTAAAGATATTGTTCCAATCTTACTTCTGTGTAATGCTAATACTTTTTTTCCTATTGCATCACACATTCTTCTAACTTCTCTATTTTTTCCTTCATGTATCACAATTTCTAATCTAGTTTTGTTGTTCTCTTTATCTTCCATAATTCTTTTTACTTTAGCTGGACTAGTTTTAAATCCATCATCTAAAACAACACCGTTTCTTAATTTTTCAATTTCATCATCTGAAACTTGTCCTTTTAAAGTAACTGTATAAGTTTTTGTAACTTCATTTTTTGGATGAGTTATTTTATAAACAAAATCTCCATCATTAGTTAAAATCAAGGCTCCAGATGTGTACATGTCTAGTCTTCCAACCGGTACAAGTCTTTCTTTTACATGAACTAAATCTGTAACTTTATCTCTACTAAATTGTTCCTTTACTGTTGTTACATATCCTATAGGTTTATTTAGTAAAATATATACTTTATTATCTTCTGGTTCAACTTTTCTACCGATTAAATTCAACTACATCTTTTTGTGGATCAACTTTAATTCCTAGTTCTGTCTTTACTTCACCATTTACCTTTACTTTGCCTTCTAATATAAGCTCTTCACATTTTCTTCTTGATGCTATCCCACAACTTGCTAAATATTTTTGTAATCTTTCTTCCAACTTTCTTCCTCTTCCTTTTTATTATTCTTCATCTAGCTTTTCTAAAATATCTTTAAAATACTTTGGTAATTCTGCTGTATATTCAACTTCTTTGTTTGTAGTTGGATGTTTGAATTTAATTTTGTATGCATGAAGCATTTGTCCTTCTACATCAAATCTATTTTTTCCATTAGAATATGTATAATCACCAATTATCGGATATCCTATTTCTGAAAGGTGAACTCTTATTTGATGAGTTCTACCTGTTTCTATGACCACTTCTAGTAATGTACAGTCGCTATATCTTTTTAATACTTTGAAATGAGTTACTGCTTTTTTACCATCTTTATCAACAGCCATTTTCTTTCTATCTTTTTTACTTCTTCCTATTGGCATATCTATAGTTGCTTCATTTTCTTTAACTCTTCCACGAACCAAAGCTAAATATGTTTTTGTTGTTTTATGTTCTTTTATTTGTTCGCTAATATTTAAATGAGCTTTATCATTTTTAGCAACAATTATAATACCTGATGTGTCTTTATCAATTCTATGAACAATTCCTGGTCTGATTTCTCCACCTATTCCTGATAAAGAATCTTTGCATCTTGCCATTATTGCATTTGCAAGTGTTCCATCTGGATTTCCATTGCCAGGATGAACTACCATTCCTTTTTCCTTATTTATTATTATAATATCACTATCCTCATATATTACGTTTAATGGAATTTCTTCTGCTTTTAGTTTTGATTCTTTTGGTTTCTCAAATTCAATTGCTATTTTATCATTAGCTTTAACTTTGTAAGATGCTTTTTCTTTTTTTCCGTTTACTAGAATTTTGTCATCTTCTATTAATTTTTGAACTGTCATTCGAGATATATCTGAATCTAATTCTGCAATTGCTTTGTCTAGTCTAATTCCATCTTCTTTTATTATGTACTCTTTCTCCAATTTGTTTTTCCTTTCTTTAATGCTATTGATTTTCTGATGTCGTTTCTGTTATTGTTTTTATTCCTTCAGTTCTTTCGTATATTACAAATTTTGCATCTTGTGTTTCTTCTTCAATTGTTGTTGGATATATTTTTTTATAATCTAAGTCTTTCTTTAATTTTTTATTTAGATTTGAATCTGAATATGTGATTACATGTGTTATTCCATATTTTTCAAAGATTTCATCATATTTTGCTGCTCCTGTTGCTACATTTTGTACATCCATGAATATATCTTCTCCATCGTCTGGATTTCCTGTTTTGGTATTATATTGTGGTGTATATAAATCACATCTAGAATCAATCATTACAGGAATTCCTTCATATATTAAATAACTTCCATAATTATATTCATTAAATAATTTAATGTTTTTATAATCTAAATTTTCTTTTATCCATTCAGCTGCATATATTGGATAATTTGCATTTGTGTAATACTGAGCTTTTAGTTTTGGCTTGAAATTTTGTATTGCAATTATTATAACAGCTGTTGATAAAATAACTTTTGCATAAAAATTCGTGACCACTGTAATTATTTTTTCTTGTAGCTTTGGTGAGTATTTCTCAAATATTTCTCCCAACAAATCAGCTAATATTGGAGTACAAATAATCAAGAACATTGATACCTGTCTTCTTGAATTAAGTGCTAAATATAAAATTCCTAAATAGTAACATAAGTGTTTTAAATCTATTTTTATATCAATGAATGTTAATACTACAACAAACATCAAGAAAAATGCTACAAAATCTTTATTACTTCTAAGATCTAATGGCATATGTTCATTTATTACTTCCATTGTATTTCCAGACATTGTTTTATAAAGATATGTGTATGGAGTTGTAATTCCTGTTGGTGTAAATATTCCCATAAATGCACATATAATCATTACCAAGATTAATTTTTTTACATTATCATTTCTTGTTACTCTAATTTTATATGGATTTTTCTGAGCTTCTGCTCTTTTAACTTTATTGTGTTCTATTTTTTCTTTAAGTTCTGCTATTCTTTGTTCATATCCATCTTTAGCTCTGTATTTCTCATAAAAAATCTTCAATCTTACAATTAAATCAATTGTAAAAATATTAAGTGAAATGATGTATTCAAAAATATATGGAACAAATAAAACAAAGAAGAATGGCCATACTGCCATATGTAAATTAACAATTAATAATGAAAATACTACCAAGCCAAATGCATAACGTTTTTTTCCACTTTCTAAAAATTTTTCTATTAAATATATGGTTAATACCATTAATGAAAAAGATACAAGTTGTGCTCTTGCTGCCAAATACGGTTGCATTAAGTACATTGCAATAAATGTTACAATTGCAGACAATGGTGCATTTTTTGATATTTTATTTGAGGTAAAATATACTGAAAGTGCTAGAATGCTTGTAAGCACTATTGTTGATACATATATACCCATCATTCCACCTAAACTGTAAACTCCATATATTGATAAATCATATAACCAATGTGGAAATGTATATGGAAGTTCATGCCATGAAAAAGGATCTTCTTTTAAATTTCCTATTCCGTTTTGAGCAATATACTCTCCTACTTTTATTGTGTAAAAAGTATCATTTTGTAACCCTTTAGGTGCAATAGATGCACAGTATATTATTAATAATACTGCTATAATTACGTGAAATTTATATCTTTTTATTTTGCTTGTATTTTCCATTGTCTTTTCCCTTTCTCTTATACTTCAAATTCTGCATAAACAGCTGAATGATCTGAATATTCAGTTTTTATTGTTTCCATTTTTAATAACTTTATATTTTTTGAGTAAAAAATTGTATCAATACATCCATTTCCATTTGCTGAAAACCATGTTTCTTCATTATTTTCTAACTTATTTAGATGCTCTTTTAACATTTCATATTCAGGATACTTATCGCTTTTGGTGAATTCATATTTATGTTTTCCAACCTTTTCAACACCTATATTAAAATCTCCACCGATTATAATTATTTCATTATCATCTATTTTCTCTATAATGTTTATCAATTCTTCTGTTGCCAATTTTCTCTCTTCAAAATTTGTTGGATAATGTATAGAAAATAAATTTAGTTTAGTGGTTCCAAATGATATTTTATTACATAATAATCCTCTTTGCTCATTTGCTGGATCTACTAGCGGCATTAAATAATTTGTTGAATATTCTATTGGAAATCTTGATAAAATTCCGTCTCCATAATATCCATTCTTATATTTAATATTTATTCCCATTGTTCTATAAGGTAATTCAATATGTTTTGAAAAAGTATATATCTGATTTTCGCTATATACTCTTTGTGTGTACATGTCTATTTCTTGAAGAAATAATATATCTGGTTTATATTTTTTCAAAAATTTTGCTTGTCTTTCAACATCAATAATTCCGTCTAACCCTTCGCCATGACACATATTAAATGTTATAGTTTTTAATATCATTTTACCACCCTCTTTTTCGTGTAAAATTATATCAAACTGTTCTATATTATTCAATAATTTGGTTTTAAAAAAAGAAAAAAACGACCAATGCTTTCATTAGCCGTCCTTTCCTTTATTATATTTATATTATATTATCCAACTTCTTCAGCTGTTTCATCTTTTTTGTCTATAATTTCCATGCTTGATATTGAAACTTCATATGCAACTCTTGTTTCAGATGTTCCATCTTCAAATTTCTTTTCATATTTTCTGCTTTGAACTCTACCAATAATTTTTACTTCTGTTCCTACTTCCATGTTTTGGCAGAATCTTGCATTTCTTCCCCAAGCTATACAAGGAATGTAATCTGATTTATTATATGCTCTGTTTACTGCTAATAATAAATCTGAAATTTCTCTATCAAAAGGTGTTTGTCTGTATATTGGTTTCTTACAAACATATCCTGATAGTGTAACTTCGTTTGTTACTACATCTTTCTTTTCTTCGCTTTCTTCATTTTCCTCTTGCTCTTCTACTTCTACAATATCTTTTGCAAATACTGTTAGTATTAGCTTATTTCTTTCATTTTGATAACTATTATATGATCTAAATTGACCATGAATACAAAGTTTTTTACCTATTTCCAAATCAAAATTTGTTAATAATCTTTCAGATACTGTTATAGGTATAATATCAACTGCCGAACTTAATCTTGGTACCTCTAAATCAAATATGTAAAATTTCTCACCATATATCTCATGACTATATGTTTTTTCACTTGTAACTTTTCCAACTAATACTAGATGGTTATTTTCTAATAAATTTGTAACCACTCTTTTTTCCTCCTTATTTTATCTATTGTGTTTTTCACATATATGCCTGTTTTTATTTTTAAATTTCTTTAGAAACATCTACATTATAGCACAATTTTTCCATTTTGTCTACATAAAAAGTTTATGTTTTTACCAGAAAAGTTAAAATTTTCATAGAAATTTCCTCGTAAATGCGATTTTTATTAAAATTATTTTCTAATTTTATTTCTTGACTCTCTATTTTTTCTTTGTCTAAATTTTCTATTTCTCTTTGCAAATCTAATATAATTTCATCATTTTCGTTACTAATAATAGTTATTGTTGCTCTTGAATTAAATCCAAAAGTTATTACATATTGATCTTCTGCCATATTTAATAATTTCACATTTTCTTTAAAATCCGTATTTATTATTAAATACTTACTTGAATCAAGGATCTTTTTTAGTATGTCGTCATCTTCAATTTGATCAAATATTATAATAATATCGAATTTCACATTTTTTATATTTTCAATTGTATGTTTGGTTATAATTACAATATTTTTTTCATGAATACTATATTTCTCTAAAGTCTTTTCAATTTCATTTATATTATTACTTTTAGTAATTATTCCTATAACGGCCATACTTTTACCTCTCTTTTTTTAATTATATGCTCTCTTCTCACATTTTTTCCTTTTTTTCATAATATATACTAAGCGAAAGCTAATTTATATAAAGGAATGATAGAAATAATGGAAATAGAAAAAGATGTATGTCCAGTTGTTAAAGTAGATGGATTTATTGAAAAAGGCAAACAATTCGATATGGAAATAATTGTTCCAGAAGACGATAGAAATGTTATCTACGGTATTTTAAAAGACAGACATGGCGAGCCTATATGTGATGCTGTTGTTAAACTAATTGAAGTTGTTATGGAATGTGGTGAAAAAGAAAGACGTCCAGTATCTCATACATTTTCTGATAAAAATGGCGAGTTTGTTTTTGGACCTCTTTGCCCAGATAGATCTTATGAAATCCAAATATGGGTTGATAGAGTAAAACACATTAAAGTTTGCGATGAGTGTCCTTTTGATAAAAAAAGATGTTTAAAAGGTATTAAACTTGATTCTTGTCATCACAAAGAAAAACCATGTGAACCAGAATTTCCTTGTCCTTGTAAAAGATAATTTAAGTCTTTTCAAATAAGTACAATTTTTATTTATAAAGATAAAAAGTCCCCAAGCATATTGAATCTAAGATTAATTAGACTCGCTTCTATACTTGGGGGATTTTTTTATATAATAGGAAATTTCTCCGAACTTCCTATTATATAAAATAACAATGCACAGAAATTTGTAAATTTCTGTGCACGAATAAAGACGCGGACTTAAAAATGTTATAATTAGTGTAAATGTTATAAGTGTCCGCTTTTGCTAAGTGTAAATGTTATAAATGCTAGCTTTTGTTCTAAATAACTCCTACTTTTCTTGCAAATTGTTTACCCTTTTTTATCATTTTATTTTTTGTTGTTCTGTTCATATCTTGATATAACATCATTGCGGCTACAGTTGCTACTGAGCCTATTACAGCACCTTTTACAAATTTCATTTCTTTGCCCTCCTATTTTTTATTTTGTTTTCTTCACTATTTTTATTATCTGTTTTTTTCGTTTTTATATACGATGTATAAATTTCATATACTTGAAAAATTGCGATTATAAGCAAAAAAATTCCAAAAAATTTTTTCAGTTTTTGATTTGGCAGATTGACTGCTATAAGACTTCCCACAATTGCTCCAACTATTCCATAAATTATTATATCTTTTGCAGTTTTAAAATCAATTTGCTTGTTTTTTACATTTATTATTATTGATGTAATTGCTGTTGGAATAAAAAATATTAAATTTGTTGCCTGAGAAATGTGTTGGTCAATATTCATAAAAAGAGTCAGCAATAATATTAATATTGCTCCTCCGCCCATTCCTAAGCTAGTAATTATTCCTGCAATTATACCAAATACTACTTCCATTTAAATCACCATTCTTACAGATGTGTATAAAAGAAATGCTGTAAACAATATTTTTAATATTTTGTCGTTCATTTTTTTTAATAAAATTGATCCTATTATTCCTCCGATTACTCCTCCGATTGCGCATTTTATACCTATTTCCCATTCTATATATTGATGTTTAAGATATAAAATACAGCTTGTTATAACTAATGGTAATATACAAAATATTGATGTTGCTCTTGCTTTTTTTTCATCCATTTTATTTATAATTGAAAAAGCTGGCACTAATATCATTCCTCCACCTGCTCCAAATAATCCGCTTATTAGTCCAGCTACAATTCCTATCATTTTATTCTTCATATTAATATTTTGTCTTTATTCTTTTTTTATATTCAATTTTATTTAATTTTTTCATCTGTTATTGTTTCATCTGGAATATAATATTTTGTTCCCAACATTTTATCTGGTAAATACTGTTGTTCAACATAATGACCTGGATAGTCATGAGGATATTTGTAACCTTCTCCATATCCAAAATCAGACATTCCTTCAACTGGTGCGTTTCTAATATGCATAGGAATTGTTCCTGTGTCTTTATTTTCAACATCTGCAATTGCTTTATTTATTGCATTATATGTTGCATTTGATTTTTTAGATTTTGCTATATATACAGCTGCTTCTGATAAAATAATTCTTCCTTCTGGCATTCCAACCATTGATACTGCTTGCATTGCTGATGTTGCAATAACCAATGCCTCTGGATTTGCTAATCCTACATCCTCTGCTGCAGATATTACTAATCTTCTAGCCAAAAACATTGGATCTTCTCCCGCTTCTATTGCTCTCGCCAAATAAAATACTGCTGCATCTGCATCACTACCTCTAAGAGATTTTATCATAGCACTAATGTTGTCATAATGACTGTCTCCACTTTTGTCAAACATTGATTTCTTTTTGTTAAATGATTGTGCTGCTATTTCATCTGTTATTTCTATCTGTCCTTCTTTATTCATCTTTGTTGTAAGAACAGCAATTTCTAATCCATTTAATGCTGTACGCACATCTCCCCCAGAAATCTCAGCAATTCTATCTATTGTGTCTTCAGAAATTTTTACATTATAATCTCCCAAACCTTCCTTAGATGTTAGCGCATTTTTTATAACCTTTATAATATCTTCTTTTCTTAGTGGTTCTAGCTTTATTACCATTGATCTAGATATAAGAGCTTTATTAACCTCAAAATATGGATTCTCAGTTGTTGCTCCAATTAATATTACTGTTCCGTCCTCTACATATGGCAATAATGCATCTTGTTGTAACTTGTTAAATCTGTGTATCTCATCTATGAATAATATGCATTTTCCTGATGGGTTCATAAATGGATTACTTGCTTCTGTTACTGCATTTTTTATTTCTGCTACTCCTGATGTTACTGCGTTTAATTTTTTAAATTGGTATTTTGTTGTTTCGCTTATTACTTTTGCTAGTGATGTCTTTCCGCATCCCGGTGGGCCCCATAGTATTATGCTTGATAGTCTGTCTGCTTTTATTGTTCTGTATAGTAGTTTGTCTTTTCCTACTATGTGTTCTTGGCCGACGAATTGGTCGAGGGTTTTGGGGCGCATTCTATATGCCAAGGGTTGGTTCTCATTACTCATATTTTACCTCCTAATTCAAAAAATAAACTTCGTCTTACTTCGTTAAACTTCGCATCAAAAATCCTCAACGTACCTTTGTACGCTTCCGGTTTTTTCGCTTGTTTGCCTTGTAATACTCGTTTCTTTTCTGAATTTCTATCATATCTCCTTTTAATTTTCTTTTTATTTGAAACAATCTTTTATTCTTTTTTTATCGTGCTAGGCGCTTAAGCGCTTCCTTTATTAAATCTTCTGTAGATAAATTGTGTGTGTCAAATTTATCAAATACTTTTGAAATTTCGCTTTTGTTGTATCCTAAAATTTGAAGTGCTTGTCCTGCTTCATTTATTGATTCGCTATTGTCATTTGGTGTTGTTTCTTCTTCGTCATCTTCTATTGCTGTTTGTGTTTTTAATTTATCTTTTAATTCTAATACCATTCTTTGTGCTGATTTGTTTCCTATACCTGGTATTTTTGTTAATGTTTTTAAGTCATTTGAGATTATTGCTAAAGCAAATTTTGATGGTGTTATGTTTGAAAGCATTGCAATTGCTGTTTTTGCTCCTATTCCGCTTACTTGTAATAATAATTCAAACATTTTCAATTCTTCATTACTCATAAATCCATATAAACTTATGTTATCTTCTCTTACATGGTAATGTGTATATATTTTAACCTTTTCTCCGATTTCTCCAAGCTTTGCCATTGTGTGTTCTGAAACATAAATTTTGTATCCTATTCCAGCTGTTTCAACTACTATTGAATCAGTTGATTTTTCTTCTAAAGTTCCTTTTATATATGCGTACATATCTTCCTCCGTACCAAACAAATTTTCTTTATTTTATCATATTATTATTTTTTTTCAAGCCCTAATTTGACAAAATAAATAAAAAGTATATCTTGTTTTTCTATCAAAATGTTATATAATGGTTACAATATTTATTTTAGGAAGGATTATGATTATGAACAAAGATTTTATTTTAATTAAAGACTTATACAGAAATACAGAAAACTATATCGAAAAATCCGTTAAAGTTTCTGGCTGGGTTAAAACAGTTAGAGATTCTAAGACTTTTGGTTTTATTGAAATTAACGATGGATCTTTCTTTAAAAATGTACAAGTTGTTTTTACTGATAAGTTGAGCAATTTTGAAGATGTAAAAAAATTATCTATTTCTTCTTCAATCATTGTTTCTGGAACACTTGTAAAAACAGAAAATGCTAAACAGCCTTTTGAAATTCAAGCAGATACTGTTGAAATTTTCAATCAAGCTGATAGTGATTATCCGCTTCAAAAGAAAAGACATTCATTTGAGTATTTAAGAACTATTGCTCATTTACGTCCAAGAACAAATACTTTTAATGCTACATTTAGAGTTCGTTCAGCTGTTTCTTTTGCTATTCATAAATTTTTCCAAGAACGTGGATTTGTTTATGTTCATTCACCTATAATTACTTCTAGTGATTGTGAAGGTGCTGGTGAAATGTTTACAGTTACTTCTGCTGATTTAAACGATTTGCCTAAAGATGATAAAGGTAATATGGATTATTCACAAGACTTTTTCGCGCGTCCTGCTCATTTAACTGTAAGTGGGCAATTAGATGTTGAAACTTATGCTTTTGCATTCAGAAATGTTTATACATTTGGGCCAACTTTTAGAGCTGAAAATTCTAATACTGTAAAACATGCTGCAGAATTTTGGATGATTGAACCAGAAATATGTTTTGCTGATTTACAAGATGATATGGATTTAGCTGAGGATATGTTAAAATACGTTATTAAAGATGTTTTAGCTTCTGTTCCAGAAGAAATGGAATTCTTTGATAAATTTATTAGTCCTGGATTAATCGAAAGACTTACTCATGTTGCTAACTCTGATTTTGGTAGAATTTCTTATACAGATGCTATTAAAGAATTAGAAAAGAATAATGATAAATTTGAATATCCTGTTACTTGGGGAACTGATATTCAAACTGAACATGAAAGATATCTTAGTGAAGTCGTTTTTGGTAAACCTGTTTTTGTTACAGATTATCCAAAAGATATTAAAGCTTTCTATATGAAGCAAAATGATGATGGTAAAACTGTTGCTGCTACTGATTTATTAGTTCCTGGTATTGGAGAATTAATCGGTGGTAGCCAAAGAGAAGATGATTTAGCTAAGCTTGAAGCTAGAATGGATGAGCTTGGTTTAAATAAAAAAGATTATTGGTGGTATCTAGATTTGAGAAGATATGGTAGTATCACTCACTCTGGATTTGGGTTAGGATTTGAAAGATTAATGATGTATATTACTGGTATGCAAAATATTAGAGATGTTATTCCTTTCCCAAGGACTCCAAAAAATTGTGAATTCTAGGAAAATGAATGAGAATGGCGGATTGCTGTGTTAAAAGCCCTATAAAAAATCCTCAACGTACTTATGTACGCTTCCGGTTTTTTTAGGGCTTTTGCCTTGCTCTCCATCCATTCTCATTCATTTTCCAGTGCCTTCTTGGATTTTCGCGCTCTTTTTGCTTTCTTTTGATTCCGGTTTTATTACCCTATAAAAAAGTTCTCAACGTGCTTATGTACGCTTCTGGTTTTTTTAGGGCTTTTGCCTTGCTCTCCATCCATTCTCATTTCTTTTTCAGTGCCTTTTTTATTTCTCGTCATTATTTTATGGAGATTATATTTTTCTTGTGAATTTTATCTTAATTCTGCTTTTATGTCTTTTTCAAGTCCTGCAATAATTTTATTCATTACTTCATTTATTTCATCATCAGTTAAAGTTCTATCATCTTTACCAAATGTTAATGCAAATGAAATACTCTTCTTGTCTTCTTCTATTCCTGTTCCTGTATATATATCAAATACTTCTGAACTTTCTAATAATGAACCCGCAAGCTTTTTAATTTTCATTCCTATCTCTTGTGCTGATATTTTCTTATCAACTACTATGCTTAAATCTTTTTTGATATTTGGGAATTTTGAAATTTCTTTATATTTCATTTTTCCAACTCTTTTACTTAATAATCTGTCTAAATCAATTTCCAAAACATATACATCATCTTTTTCAACTTTTGGATGAATCTTTCCAATAACACCTATAATATCATTATTTACAGATATTACTGCAGATTGTCCTGGGTGTAACTCTGATGGTGTTTTTTCTAGATTTCTTACAAAGCTATATCTTCCATTATATCCAAGATAATCTAAAATTTCTTCTGCTACACCTTTTATTACATAAAAATCAACTTTCTTTTTGTCTAATCCTAAATAATATTCACCTGACATTAATGCAGCTAATTTTTTAGTTTCTGTGTATTCTTCATCTTTTTTCTGAAAAGCTTTTCCAATTTCGAATATTGAAACATCTTTATTATTTCTTGCTTTGTTATATTCATAGATTTTGTAAAGAGCTACTGATAAGCTATGTCTTAATGTGTTTTTATCTTCTGATAATGGAGCTAATAGTTTTACTGTTTCATAATCATCTTTTGTAAACATCTTTGCGTCTGCTTCTGGTACAAGTACATATGATAAAGTTTCATTTAATCCTAAATCAACCATTTTATTTCTAATTTGTCTTGTACATTTATCATAGCTTCCCATCTTTGGCAAAATATTAGGCAATTTTCCTTTTATATTGTTTACTCCATAAATACGTCCAACTTCTTCAATTAGGTCTTCTTTAATTGATATATCTAATCTTCTTCTTGGGACACTTACTACAATTACTCCATCTTTTACTATTGCTTTAAATCCTAATCTTCTAAATACATCTAATATTTCTTTTTCTGATATTGTCATTCCTAAAATATTGTTTATATTTTCAGCTGTAATATTGATAATTTTATCTTCTTTTTCTGTTGTATCGTATTTAGCAATATCTCCTACAACTTCTCCACTTGCATATTTTTCTAATAAGTGGCATGCTCTTTCCATTGCCATAAATGTTCTATTTGGATCTAATCCTTTTTCAAATCTATTGCTTGCTTCACTTCTTAATATTGCATTTGATGTTCTTCTTACTTTTACGCTATCAAATATTGCAGATTCAATAATAATGTTTTTAGTTTTATCAGTAATTTCTGTTTCTAATCCACCCATTACTCCGGCTAAGCCAATTGCTTTTTCTCCATCAGAAATAACTATATCTTCTGTTTTTAAATCTCTTTCAATTCCATCTAGTGTTGTTAATTTTTCTCCTTCATTTGCCATTCTAACTTCTAAGCAATCTTTTAAGCAATCTGCATCATAGAAATGTAGTGGTTGACCTGTTTCTAGCATTACATAGTTGCTTATATCAACAACATTATTTATTGGTCTAATTCCTGATGCTATTAATCTTGATTTTATAAAATCAGGGCTTTCTTTTATTACAACATTTTTTACTTTTTTAGCTAAGAAAATTGAACAATTTTCTGTATTTACTTTAACTTTGAAAATATCATTTATGTTTTCTTTATTTTCTTTGTGAGATAAATCTATATCTTTTACTTTTTTATCATATATAGCACCTACTTCATATGCCATACCTAAAATGCTTAATAAGTCTCCTCTATTTGCTGTTAATTCAAAATCAATTACTTGATCATTTAATTTCATATATGCAATTGGATCTTCTCCAATTGGAGCATCTGCTGGTAATTCATGTATTCCTGCTTTGTCTTCTTCTGTTAAGAATTTATTATCTAAACCAAGTTCAGCAATTGAACACATCATTCCGTTTGAAACTTCGCCTCTTATTTTTCCACACTTAATTGTTCCGCCTGGTAGTTGAGCTCCATCTAATGCAACAATTACTTTGATTCCTTTTCTGGCATTTGGTGCACCACAAACGATATCTAGTACTTCTTTTCCTACATTTACTTTACAACAATGTAAATGGTCTGAATCTGGATGTTCCTTACATTCTACTATTTCACCAATTACTAATTTTGTTGCATTTATTAAATTACCAGCCTCATCATATTCGTTGCCTGCATTTGTCATGTCTTCTGCTAATTTTTTTACATCTATATTTTCATCTAAATCAACATAGTCTTTTAAAAAATTAATACTTAATTTCATTTTCTTCATCCTTTCTATCAAATTGTTTTAAGAATCTTACATCATTTTGATATAGTAATCTTATATCTGTTATTCCGTATTTAAACATTGCTAATCTGTCTAATCCAACTCCAAATGCAAATCCTGAATATTGGTCAGGATCATATCCGTTCATTCTAAGTACGTTTGGATGTACAATTCCTGAACCTAATAATTCAATCCATCCAGTTTGCTTACATAAGTTACAACCTTTTCCTCCGCATTTGAAACATGTAACATCTACTTCATATGATGGTTCTGTGAATGGGAAGTAGCTTGGTCTAAATCTTAATTCTGTATTTTGTCCTAGCATTTTTTTCATGAATACTTCAAGTGTTCCTTTTAAATCTGCTAGTGATATATTTTTATCAATTACTAAACCTTCAACTTGATTAAATTGATGTGAGTGTGTTGCATCATCTTCTCTTCTAAATGTTTTTCCTGGTACTATTACTCTGATAGGTGTTTTATCTTCATTTGCCATCATTGTTCTAGCTTGAACTGCTGATGTTTGAGTTCTTAATAAATATTCTGGTGTGATATAGAAACTATCTTGCATATCTCTTGCCGGATGTCCTTTGGGAAGATTTAATCTCTCAAAACAATATTCGTCTGTTTCTAATTCTGGTCCTGAAACAACATCATATCCCATTGATACGAACAAGTCTTCAACTTCTTCTATTACTCTATTTAGAGGATGTTTGCTTCCTCTTTTTATTTTTTGACTTGGTAATGTTATATCAATTTCTTCTTTTTCAAGTTTTTCTTGTAATTCTTTTTCAGCTAATTCTTTTTCTTTTTCTTGAATTTCATTTTCAATTTCTTGCTTTGCTGAATTTACTAAAGCTCCCATCTTTGGTCTTTCTTCTGGTGATAAGCTTCCCATTCCTCTTAAAAGTCCTGTTAGCTCACCTTTTTTTCCTAAATATTTTACTCTTAAATCATTTAATTCTTTTGAACTTTTTGAATTTGTAAGTTCTTCTAGTGCTTGCTTTTTTAAATTTTCGATTTCTTCTTTCAAAATATTTACCTCCTTTTATTAAAAAACAACGTACATTAATAATTTTAAGTTTTGTTTCATTTTCATAGTTTCTTTATATAAACAAAAGCGGACATAGCGGACATTTATAATGACTTCACTTATTATATTTTTTAACTTCTTATCTTTGTTCGAACACGATTTTTACACTGCAAATTTCTGTGCATTAATATTTTTATATTGTAGGATATTCTGAGATTTTTCCTATAATACAAAAAAGCACTTCATCCTGTTATAGGACGAAATGCTTATACATACCGTGGTACCACCTAAATTTATTAATCTAAACTTAACCTTATTATTGCTGTAACGTAGCAAACGTCTACATTTTTGATATAGCGTCTCCAAAGTGAATATTCAATTTAGAATATATAATAAGCTCTCAGCTAATACTTATTTTCTCTTTCTATATTTTCTCTAAATCTACTTAGCTTCTTCTTAGACTTTAAACTTATGTTTATTATTGTAACACCATTATTATAATTTTTCAAGCTATTTTAGCTAATATTAGAAATAATCCAGTTCCCATTGCTTTGAGCAAATTCAACTTTCATAGTTTTTTCTTCAGATGTTTTTCCTTCTTGAGTAGTTGTGTACCAAACTTGTACTACTTTTTTAGTTTTATTTTCTACCATTTCATGTCTTATTATATTATAAGTTTGTTTTGGATTATTTAAATTTGCAACATGTGTTACGCCATTTGATTGTTTATAAATTGCTTTAAATTCTTTTGTAAATAAATCTTTTGTTATGTATTTTTGCATTGTTGTTCTTATGTTTTCATATAGTATATCTGTTTTTATAAATGTTTCATCAGTATTTTTCTCATAATTTGCAAATTCTTTGTTTGTAGCAAATCCATACTTTTCTAATAAAGCTTGTGGTGATGACATTGCAATCGCTTTTTCATCTAAATATGAGTTTAAAAGTTTTATTGCATCATCTTCATTAAATTCTTTATTATTACTCTCAGTTTCTGTGCTAGGAATTGCTATTTTATTTTTATCTGATTCAATAATATCTTTGTTTTCCTTAATATACATGCCTACAAATAAAATAATTATCGCAACAACTATTAGCATAATTATTATTAATGATTTTAAATTCATTTTAATTATTTTCTCTTCATTTTTATCTTCTGCCATTTTATCCTCCACTATTCCTTAGTTGTTATTTTTTCTAGTGTTTTGGCTATATTTTCTTCTGCGTATTCTTCTTTTATTTTTATTTCATTTTTATTTTCTTCATATGTTTTAATTCTATTTTTTAAATTATTAAATACATTTCTTTGTATCTGTTTTGTTGGGTTAAGTTTTCCTAAAAAAAATCTTGTTGCTTTATCAAATATTTTAGGCCCTTTAATACTCTCTTTTTGTATTTCTTTTTCTTTAGTTTCCAAAGCTGATGTTAATTCTTTTTGTTTTTCTGATATTTTCTTTCTAATTGTTGGTCTTAATCTTCTTATTCTTAAATCACTTTTTGATATTTCTTCTTCCATATCATATATATTTTCGCTTATCTCGTCATCACTATTGTCTCCTCTCCCTTTAGCTATAATTTCTTCTTTTCTAGCATGATATAGTTGAATGTATATATCTTTTTGCTTTAATTCTTCTTCCAAAATTTTGGCATATCCCAGTGCAATTTGAGTATCATGATATTTTGCAAGTTCTTCCAAGTCAGATTTATATTTTCCAATGATTTCTTGATACTCTTTTTCTACTTCTTCATATTTATTTAAATTTTCTATTACTTTTTTATTAATTCTTTCTATTCCATATGAAATCGCTGCATTCTCATTTTTTAATTTTTGATCTATAATTTCTTGACTTTTTTTGTATTGAATTGCAGCAGAAATAATCGCCTGGTCTTTGGCTAATTTTTCAAACTGTTTAGATAAGTTAGCTAGTTTTTGATTTTCTATTATCTCTTTATTCTCCACAATCCTTTAAAGTCCTTTCATTTTAATTTTTTTATTTCTCTTTTTACTTTATTTTTTTCTTTTTCAACGCTTTCTAATAAAAGCTCTAGTTCTTCGCTATTCATTAAGTCTAAATTGAATACTTCTTTATTTACAGCAATTGTTCCTAATCCCATTTTTCCTCCTATCATAATTTAAGCGGACTCAAATTTATATAAGTCCGCTTCTCTTTGGATTTTAGATATTTACTTTTTGTTTATCTTCTCCGTTTGTTTTTACTTTATATATAGTGTAGTAATAAGGTGAATCTTCTATTTTATCAGTATAATATACCCATTTTCCAACTACTGAAATTATTACATTTGCGCTTGATAAATCTGTAACTTTTTCTGTTTTCTTTCCATTTATCTTTTTCTTATATATTGCTTGTTCTGAATCTTCATTTACTGCATAATATATTGTTTTTTCATAAATGTTAAATGTTTTAACTTTTCTTTCGATTACTTCTTTATCTGTATTATCTTTTAAATTTAATTTCATTAAATATTGATTAGCTTTACTTATATAATATACATCATTTCCAACGATTTGGAATGAATCAATTCCATTTCCAATTTTTTCTATTGATGAACCATTCTTTTTCATTCTCTTAAATTCATCATCTTTTGTTGTATAGTATATATATTTTCCTGAGATTTGAAAATATGAAATTTCTTCATCAGCTACTGGTTGTCTCTTTTTATCTTTTATTCTAACTTTTTCAAGTTTATTATCTGAGTTTAAGAAATAAATCCATCCATCGCTTACATTTAAAGCATCATTTCCAATTGAAGATGTTTCAATATTATCAACTAAAATTTCTTTTTTTTCTCCATTTGGTTTTATTTTAACTACTTGTCTAATGTAGTTACCTGTTTTTGATGGGTTAATTGCTAAGTAATATAAATTTCCTTTATACATATTAATTGATTTTATATATTCGTTTTCATCAATTAAAGTTGCTTTTCCTTTAGAGTTTATTTCATATATACCTTTTTTCCCTGATTCAGGATCAGTAACTATTGTACTGCTTACATACACTTTATTTCCTTTTTCTACAGCGAATCCCGAATTTCTTAAATTACCTGTAACTTTTCCAGCACTTCCAACTGTTTGTCCTAAAATAATTGATGATATAATTGTTATTATGATTAAAGCAATTATAACTATTGAGCTTATTATAAGTACTTTCTTTTTCTGTTCATCTAATGTGCTGAACTTTTCTGTAACTTTTTTTAGAAATTTGAATTTTTCTTTTTTCTCATCCATTTTCAATCCCTCACTTTTTTCTTTTGCATATTAATATTATATATTTAACTTTAAAATAATGTCAATTAAAAATCTAATTATTTTAAGTATAATACTACTCTAAAACCTACATCTAGATTTGAACCGTCAGATGTTTCTGCTCTTGAAGAAATTGGGTACTTATCCCCATCGTTCCAGTGTCCTCCACCTCTACCTACATGATATTTTTCGTGTTCTCCACTTTCTTCTGTAGTGTATTCCCATACGTTTCCAGCCATATCATATATATTATTTGTTTGCCATCTATCATTACTTGCTGACTCAACAACCTTTCTTAATCCATTAGGACTATTTTGATAATTTCCATATTCAACAGAATCATCAATATTAGTTCCTGTTTGTCTTAACCAATTGCATACTGTATCCCATGCATAACTATTTACTAAATCTGTTTGGAAACAATTATTTTCATCATACATTTCTTGTGACGCTTTTTTAGCTTCTTCCCAAACAATTTGTGTCCATGGTAGAACTCCTGCTTTTGAAACTGCTCTACTTTTATTATTTTTAGTTTCTTTTCCAGCTTCATACCTAGCTATATAAAATCCTTTATAGTTTCTTATTGAATCATCAAATTCTTCATTATATGCATTTATATCTCTTAAATTATATTCTTCTAGCGTAGCAGCTGCATCCTTTTTATTAGAAGTTGTTTCACCATTATTTAAAAATAATTGTCTATAGTAAGAATTATAATCTGGAACTGGTACCCATACAAATTGGTTACCATCTTCATCTTCTATAACAGCTCCTGTATCTGAATTTCCAGTTACATATTTAAAATTGGGTGGAATTGGAATTGTGTTTCCATCTTCTGTTCTTGCATATGTATTTTGTTCGTTTTCATCTGGTTTTGGGCTCGCTACTGTGTTATCTTCTGTATTTGTAACTTGATTTTCATTATCCGTTGTATTATCTTCTGTTGTTTTATTCTCGTTACCCCTGCTCATTATTGTTCCATTATATACTCTAGTTTCTTTTTGTCCATTTAGTATTATAATTCCCGCTAGTAATAATATTACTAATGCTGCAAGCGAACCAATAGTAATAAAAAATATTTTTTTACTCATATATTCGTGCCTATAATCCTTTCAAATATATATGGTGGAGATGAGGAGAGTCGAACTCCTGTCCAGAATTTCATCCATATAAACTTCTCCGAGTGCAGTTTGTTATTATTTTTCATTCTAAAAAAGTTAACAAACAAACTCGTTTAGAACATATCTTCTAAAATCCCTTTATTACCGAAGAAATAATAAATTCGTTTCCTACTAATCGGCGCCTTATCTAAAGCCGTAGGTTGCTAAAGTAAGACGTTACTGCAACTAGGCAGCAAATGCTAATTCGTTATTATCAGCGTTTATTTTTAATTTGTACCTTTTTAGGTGGCCAGGTACGTCCACCACTCGCTATCTATACTTCAAAAAAGCTGTCGAAACCTTTACATCCCCATAGTACTTTTTTATTATATCATTATTGCTCTAGTTTATACAATATTTAAATCTTTTTTTTACAAAATTTTAATCAAAATAACTACTTATTTTTTCTAAGCCACCAAAATTTTGTTGTTTAAATATTTCATATGCTACTATTGCAACAGAATTTGATAAGTTTAAAGATCTTATTGTTTCTCTCATCGGTATTCTTATTGTTTGATCTAAATGTGTTTTTAAAATATCTTCTGGTAATCCTTTTGTTTCTTTTCCAAATAATATATAAACATCTTCCATTTTAGAATAATCAACATCTGAATAAACATGTTTTCCTTTTGTTGTTACAAAAAACATATTGTTTTCTTCTGGTTTGTATTTATTTAAAAATTCTTTGAAATTTGTATGTTCTTCTATTTCTAGCTTGTCCCAATAATCTAGTCCTGCTCTTTTTACTTGTTTTTCTGAAATATTAAATCCTAATGGGTATACCAAATGTAATTTTGCTCCTATTGCCGCACAAGTTCTAGCAATATTTCCCGTGTTTTGTGGTATCTCTGGTTCTACTAATACTATATGCATTTTCATATTTGCTACTTCCTTTCTTTACTACTTTGTGTATTTTATTATTTTTTTGCTTTAAAAGCAATATAAAATCTGACAAAAAAAGACATACTATAGTATGCCTTTTTTTGTTTATATTAAGCTTCTTCTTTTTTTACTACTAAGAAGTATGCAACTGGAATCATTACTAAAAATGTTATGCAGTCAAATACATATACATTTGATAATCCCATAAAGCTATCAAATTGCTTTATAATTTTTTCTTCTTCTTTGCTTAAGTTTTCTTCTTCTATGTATTTATCATAATCTTCTCTTGCTTCTTTTAAATCATCCATTGTTAGGTCTAAACTATCTAACGTCATTTCAAATATTTGATTTTTGATTATTCCATGTAAGATTCCCATTATTAATGCAAATACAACTAATACAATTGATATGTTTCTGAATGCTGTTTTCTTGTTTTCGCTTGTTATTTTGCATTTTTTCTTTGTTCCTCTTAATGCTAATAATGGTGAACAGATTGCAGATATTATATTTATTACTATTAATCCTGTTATTATTCCATTTATTGCATTTCCCATTTCATCATCTTCAATTCCCTCTAATCCTGATGACTTAGCAATTAAAAATATAAATCCTATTACGATATCAATTAATACAAACCATAATAATGTTGTTACAGTGAATTTTCTTGTAATTTTTCCTACACTTGCTTCTTCCATTTTATATACCCCTTTTCTTTTTATTTTCACCATAATAATACATTAAATTATTATATTTTTTCAATATGTTTTTTTATTTTTTTAAATTATATATTCCTCTTAATTTTTGTTTTTATTTTCTAAACCTTTGATACTAATACTTTAATCTATATTTAATTTAACCCATTTTTGCTTTTCAAAAATATTTTATGTTTTTTTCAAAATATGTATTGACAACTCAAATATCTAGTTGTATAATAGCTCTTGTCAGTGAGACATGCAGGTGTGGCGGAATTGGCAGACGCACAGGACTTAAAATCCTGCGGGACCTAAATCCCGTATCGGTTCGACTCCGATCACCTGCACCAAAAGAGATGAATTAAACTTCATCTCTTTTTTTACGTAATTATTTATCTGCTTAATTTTCTCACTTCTTTATTAAAATATTTTATTTTTTATTTCAGTTTTATTATCCTATAATTTCCTATTTATAGTGTTTTCCTTTACAAATACAGATTTTGCTAGTATAATTATAAGTATGAATGCTTTATTTTTATTTCCTTTTTACTCCAATCTTATTTAGGTTGGTTATAATAAATGCAACTCGTAGACACGTTGTAAAACAAAAAGGAGGAATTCATATGAAACGGACAACTAGCATTTTTAGAAGATTGAAGAAGCTCTCTTTTCCCGAGGTTTGCGGACTTATTCTTGCCTTACTCTGTGCAGTATTAGCATCAAGTTTTGTAACTCTGTCCTTGTACGGTATGTGGGAAAAAGATACAGATTTTGCATTCTTGCAGGAACAGGCTGAGTCTGTTGTTGGAAATTCAGAAAAATTGTTGGAATCTGCAAAAAGTATCACTATCAGGGGTGATCGGATTCATGTCAATTTTGAGAAAGACAAAACCAGTGTACAGGCGATTTACGATAAGAATCTTCATCTCTTGGATGTGCATAAAGATTACATTTCACCAATGTTCTTTGCAGGGCTGGTTGGAGTATTCTTCTTCATAATTAGTACACCAATATTCATTATTCTTTGGATTCTGCTAGTGTATCTTGTCATCTCAATAGGTGACTATTTCGTAGCAAAAATAAAAATGGTACTTATAAAATAAGTACCTACCGTGTTTCGTTTCATTGTCGAAAAAAGAGCGACCCAAAGCGGGTTGCTCTTTTTATATAATAGAAAATTTCTTCAAATTTTCTATTATATGAAAATAACAATTCACAGAAATTTGCAAATTTCTGTGTACGAACAAAAACGTAGACTTAAAATGGTTATAATAAGTGCAAATATTATAAATAATCCGCTTTTGTTCTTTTAAAAATCTTTTGTTAATAAAATTAAAAGAGTGCACAAAAAGGCACTCTTTGTATTTATTATTCTTCTGCTGATTCTGTTTCTGGAGCTTCATAAGCTTCTAAAATAGCTTTTTGAATTTTTTCTCTAGTTTCAGCATTGATTGGATGAGCTATATCTTTGAACTCTCCACTGTTAGGGATTTTTCTGCTAGGCATAGCAATAAATAATCCATTTTGTGATTCGATAACTTTAATATCATGTACTGCGAATTCATTATCGAATGTTACAGAAGCAACAGCTTTCATTCTGTTTTCTGAATTAACTTTTCTTAAACGTACATCTGTTATTTGCATTTGAGCACCGCCTTCCAATGTTTTTAAAAATTATACATATATCATATATATTATTTCTATATGTACATTTATTATATTCGCCAAAAAACTTTTTTTTCCTTCTTTAAATTACATGTTTTTTTTATTTTTTTAACACTTTTTAATTTATTTCACATATTATTTATAAATACTCTTTTTTGGTTGAAATTTTTATCAGAAAAGTATATAATTCTAATACTTGAGAACAAATTTGAATAATTAGTTTCTGACTAATTATTCCTTTAGGAAGGAATGTGAATTTAAAAATGAGAGTTAGAATTAATAGTTTAGAGAATTATAAACATATTCACTTAATAGGAATCGGTGGAGTTAGTATGAGTGCCATTGCTGAAACATTACATACATGGGGCTATAAAGTAACTGGTTCTGATACTGCACAAAGTGATTATACTGATAAATTAGTTAAGTCTGGTGTTAAGGTTACTATTGGTCATGATTTGACTAATCCCAAAAATGCAGATTTAATTATTTTTTCTGCTGCAATAAAAGATACAGATCCTGAAATGGTTCTTGCTAAACAATTTAATATTCCAGTGGTTACACGTGGTGAATTCGTTGGATATTTAACAAGAAGATATAAAGAAAGTATTTGTATTTCTGGTACTCATGGAAAGACTACAACTACTTCTATGATTTCATTATGTTTTATTGAAGCTAATTTGGATCCTACTATTCAAGTAGGTGCTATGTTAAAACCTATAAACGGAAATTATATTGTTGGAAAAAGTGACTATTTTATTTTGGAAGCTTGTGAGTATATGGAAAACTTCCTTCGCTTCTCTCCAAAAACTGAAGTAATTTTAAATATTGACAATGATCATTTAGATTATTTCAAAACATTTGATAATATTAAAAATGCTTTTGAAAAATATGCAAGATTATTACCTGAAGATGGTGCTTTAATTACAAATGCTGATGATGCTTCTTGCCTATCTTTAAAAGATGCTGTAAAAGGTAAGTTTATCACATATGGTATTGAAAATTCTTGTGCTAATTATGTTGCTAAAAATATTAGACATAATGCTTTAGGTTTTTCTGAATTTGATGTTTTCTGTAATAGTAAATTTTATATGCATGTTAAATTATCAGTAGCTGGAAAACATAATGTTTCAAATGCATTAGCATGTATTGCTGTTTGTTCATATTATGGAATTGATAAAAATACAATTTGCTCTGCACTTTTGAAATTTACAGGTGCTAGTCGTAGATTAGAATATGTTGGTTCTTATCATGGTGTAGCAGTTTATGATGATTATGGACATCATCCAACTGAAATAATGGCAACTGCAAAAGCTATTGGAGATAAAGATTTTAGAGAATCTTGGGTTATTTTCCAACCACATACTTATAGTAGAACAAAAAATTTATTAGATGATTTTGCACGTGCTTTACTTTCTTTTGACCATGTTATTGTTACAGATATATATGCGGCTCGTGAACAAAATACTTATAACATATCTTCTTTAGATCTAGTTAATAAAATTAAAGAATATAGAAAAGAAGCTTTATATATGAAAGATTTTGATGAAATTGTTTCTTATATAAAATCTAATGCAAAAGCTAATGATATTGTATTGACACTTGGCGCCGGTACAGTTACTAATATAGGACCTGAAATTATAAAACCTTAATCTTTTAATATATGAATAAACCGTGAAATTATTATTCACGGTTTATTTTTTACTTTAAACTATTCAAAATTATACTGAAGATAGTTCTCTTATAATTATCTAATAATTTATTTTAATGTATAAATTATTAGCTTGTACACTTATAATCGATTTTTTATTTTATCATTTCTTTTATCATAATATCAGCAAAAACTCCGTATCCTATTTTTGGATCTGATACTAGTACATTTGTTAATGCTCCAACTAACTTATTATTTTGAATAATTGGCGAACCACTCATTCCGCAAATTATTCCTCCTGTTTTGTTAATTAATCTTTCATCTGTTATCTCAATTTGCATACTTTTATTATTTGCATTATTATCTATATTTATTGAATTGATCTTTATGTTGTATTCCTCAGGCTTACCATCTTCTAGTGTAGTTAAAATTGTTGCTTCTCCTTCTTGTATCTCTTCTCTTAAAGCAATCTCTATTCCAGCTGAGTATTTTTCTAATGTATTTATTGTTCCGTTAACTGTTCCAAAGATTCCAAAATTTGTGTTTTTATTTACATTTCCTATTGATGTTTGTTTTGATATACTTCCCTTTATTTCTCCAGGAAATCCTTTTTGCCCTTTTGTTATATTAACTATTTTTGAATTTACAATCTCACCTGTTTGTACGTCTAATAATTCGCCTGTGTCACTATCTGAAATTCCATGTCCTAATGCAGCAAATTTTTTGGTTTCTGGTTCATAAAAAGCCATAGTTCCTACTCCACTCGCACTATCTCTAACCCATAGTCCTAGCTTATATTCATTAGTTGCTGTTTGCACTGCCTGTATGCTAGATGTATAAATTTCTCCATGCCTTGTATATTTTATATCTAATTTTGTGCCTTTCGATTCATTTACGATATTTTGTAATGTTTTGCTTGAATCAACTTCTTGATTATTTAATTCTAATATAATATCCCCTTCTTTAATGCTAGCTAATTCATACGGCTTTTCTATTTCATTATTTATACTTTTGATTTCTGTTGTTCCTATTACTAATACACCATTTGTATATAATTTTAAACCTATTAGGTTTCCTGTTGGAATTACTTTTACTTTTGGATATGTTGTTACTGATACTTCTTTTACTTTTAGAGTTCCAAATATTTTTACATCCATTTTTGATGTTTCTAGATTCTTGTCTTGCCATGTTTCTTGAATTTCATTTTGTGATTTAGTTAGTGTTATTCCTGCTAATTTTTTGAATTTGATTTTCTCACCAGACATTAAAAATATTCTTGATGGAATTTGTGTTATGTTAGTAACGTATAATAGAATTATTATTAAAATTAAAATTATAAAAAAGTATCTTTTTTTCATTTTTACCTCTTTTATAATTTTCCCATTTTAATTTTTTTATATACTTTTTAATCATTTAAATATAAAAATAACACTTACCTTTCGATAAGTGTTGTCTTATATTTTTTATCTGTTTATATAATCATTAGCTTTATATAACGAATTTCTAATTTTAGCTAAGTACGTGTAAACTGCTTTTTGTCTTTGTTGTAATTCATCTATAGTAATCATATTATTTTCATCAACAGTCCCTGTATATTTTTCTCCTGTTACATAGTTTATATATGTTTTGCCTGTTGTTTCTTGCATTTCTATTATTAACTCTCCATCATTTGTAGTAAAAGTTCTTCTTAAATCACCTTTATAGAATTTAACTACTGGTGTATATTGTTTAGATATTATACATGTATAACATCCAAGATTTTTATGATCATATAAGTAAACTTCCTCACTACCGTTCGAATATGTGGTCAAATCTTTTCCTTGATAATTAGTAACATCTTCTATCTTTTCACCTATTTGCAATTCACCACCAGCTCCTATTTTCTTTTCATAATATGTATTAGTTGAATCATCATATAGGCAAATTATATTATTACTTGTATCTAC
Source organism: uncultured Clostridium sp. (assembly GCA_900556975.1). Taxonomy (GTDB): domain Bacteria; phylum Bacillota; class Clostridia; order TANB77; family CAG-508; genus UMGS1994. Next base: position 33,192 of record USQZ01000014.1, read on the forward strand.
TCTAGTTAATATTCTTTTAGCATCATATTTATATTCAGCACTCGAATCTGCATAATATGTTTTACTTCCATCTTTTCCAAGCTCTGGACAATCATACATATGATACGTAGATTCTCCATCATTTACTTTTTGAGAATCTACGAAATACATACTATCAATATTTACAGAAGTATTATTATTATTACTTTTAACGACTGAGTAACTATTAAATTTGGAATTTCCACAAGGTAATCCTTGTAAGAAAGTAACCATACATACATTATTTAATATACTTTCCCAATCATTATCTGTTAGAACTGGCATTCTGTATGAAACTACTGCACTCTTTCCATATGTAGCATTAAACGTTGAAATAGCAGCATTCAAATTATATTGTATTGAATTTCTTATTACATTCCTTTTGTGTTGCCAAAAATCTGAATCTTCGCTTTCTGGATTGTTACTAGAACCTATGTTAAATATTTGTGTTTCATCATTTGCAAAATCAACATATGCAAGCTTAGTTTCAGCTGACATTTCTGCAAAATTTAATGATTCTTGATTTGCATCTTCTGCTTGAACGTTCTTTAAATTTTCTTGTACCCATTTAGAAAAGAAATATGCTTTTATATAATATCTTTTAGCTTCTTGATCTTCTATTTCTATTCCATTGTATTTAACCTTAATTTCTTCATAATTATCTGTATTTAATAATATTCCATATTTATATGTTTCATCTTTTTTTATTTCTTCTTGTATATCAAGTGTATCGTCTATCAT
>USQZ01000015.1 GCA_900556975.1 uncultured Clostridium sp.
AGGAAATATTATAAAATTAGAAGATTTATTAAATGAGTCAATTCAAAGAGCTAAAAAAATAATAGAAAATAAAAAAGTGCCCGAGCCAGAACCAATACCTGAACCCGAGCCACAACCGGAACCAACGCCACTTCCTGAGCCTGAACCAATTCCAGAGCCAGAACCTGAGCCGGTTCCTGAACCCGAAATTGTTGTTAAAAAATTACCAAAGACCGGAATGTAAACTTAAATAACATATTTATACCCAGAAGGAGTAGAATAAATAGAATCTACTCCTTTTATTTGTATAGCAAGTTTATGGCAAAAAAACTTTACCACCCTACCTTGACAAGGATTGGAAAGTATGGTAAAATTAACAACTGTAAGCCGCATAAGTCAAGGTGTATAAAAGTTAATTAAGTTTAACTACCTAAGAGTTTAAGGTTAGCGAGTATACGAAAAGGGAGGTGTACATATAATGTACGCAATAATTGAAGCTTGTGGAAAGCAATACAAGGTAGCAGAGGGAGATGTTGTTTTCTTCGAAAAATTAGATACTGAAGAAGGTAAAAAAGTTACTTTTGATAAAGTAGTTCTTGTATCTGATGATAAAAAAGTACAAGTTGGAAGTCCTTATGTTAAAGGTATTAAGGTTGAAGGAAAAGTAATTTCTCATGACAAATCTAAAAAAATTCTTGTTTTCAAATATAAGGCTAAAAAGAATTATAGAAGAACTCAAGGTCATAGACAACCATATACAAAAGTAGAAATTACAAATATTAAGTTACCAGCTGCTAAAAAAGAAGCTACAGCTGAAGCAGCAAAATAATTTTGATTATATTAAAGTGTGTAACATATAAAAATCTTTATGTGAAGGGAGTGAATTTAAGTGGCACATAAAAAAGGTCAAGGTAGTGTTAAGAACGGTAGAGACAGTGAGTCAAAGAGACTTGGTGTTAAAAGAGCTGATGGACAATTTGTTCTTGCAGGAAATATATTAGTTAGACAAAGAGGTACTCACATCCATCCAGGTATGAACGTTGGAAAAGGTAGTGATGATACATTATTTGCATTAGCAGATGGAACAGTTAAATTCGAAAAATTAGGTAAAGACAAAAAACAAGTTAGTGTTTACCCAGTAGATGAATCTGCAAAATAATTAATAATGAATACATAATTATCCCCTAGCTTGGCTGGGGGATTTTTTCCATAATATGATATTTTTCTGAATTTCTTATTATATTAAAAAAAGAGAATTAGATTTTGTACTGAACTTAAAAAGTACAAATCTAATTCTCTTTTTATTATTTATTTTTATATTCTTCTAGTTCTTTTTCTAATTCATTAACTCTTTTAGATGTATTATAAAATTTCTCTGCATTCTCTAATGCATCGTTTTTATTATTTTCAGCAGTTTGTTTATACATTAGGTAAAAATGAGTAATAACAATTGCATATATAATTATTGCTATTATAATTACTGTTTTAATGATTTTTATAATATTTTCTTTTTTCTGTTCATCCATTGTATCTTCCCCCTTTTTATCTTTTCAAATAATTACTATATTTGTATATTTTTAGTATATATATATCTATCTATATTGTCAATACATTGGATTTTTAGCAAAAAAAGAACTTCCAATAAATTGGAAGTTTTGGTAGCGAGAGGGAGATTCGAACTCTCGACCTACTGGGTATGAACCAGTTGCTCTAGCCAACTGAGCTACCTCGCCATAACAGTTAATATTATACTTGCTATTTTATTCTTTGTCAATACTTTTTATAAAATTTCTTATAAGCCTGAACACAATTAAATTGTGCCCAGGTATATAAGATTAAATACTTATTTTTTATCTTCTTCGTCCCTAGTTTTTGGGATTACTATATCTTCTTTTTTAGGTTTTTCTTTCTTTTCAACTATATCATTTATGTGATCTTCTGCTGGAGATATATTTAAATCTCCGTTACCTGGAACTATTTCAATATGTCTTTTTTCCATTTCTGCAATCACTCCTTTTCTTTAGCTCATATAATCTTTTAATCTCTTGCTTCTACTTGGATGTCTTAATTTACGTAATGCTTTTGCTTCAATTTGTCTTATTCTTTCACGAGTTACTTTAAATTCTCTACCTACTTCTTCTAGTGTTCTTGCTTTTCCGTCTTCTAGTCCAAATCTTAGCTTTAATACTTTAGCTTCTCTAGGTGTTAAAGTTTGCATTACTTCTTCTAATTGCTCTTTTAATAATGTGTATGCTGCTGAGTCTTGTGGTGCTGGTGATTCATCATCAGGAATGAAATCTCCTAAATGGCTATCATCTTCTTCACCAATTGGTGTTTCAAGCGAAACTGGATCTTGTGCAATTTTTTGAATTTCCATAACTTTTTCAACTGGCATATCCATTTCTTTTGCAATTTCTTCTGGGGTAGGCTCTCTACCTAATTGTTGTAATAAGTGTCTAGATGTTCTTATTAATTTGTTTATTGTTTCAACCATGTGAACTGGTATTCTTATTGTTCTTGCTTGATCTGCTATAGCTCTTGTTATAGCTTGTCTAATCCACCATGTTGCATAAGTACTAAATTTGAAACCTTTTGTGTAATCAAATTTTTCTACAGCTTTAATTAATCCCATATTACCTTCTTGGATTAAATCAAGGAATAGCATACCTCTACCAACATATTTTTTAGCGATACTTACAACCAATCTTAAGTTTGATTCTGCAAGTTTTTGTTTAGCTTCTTCATCATTTTCAAGAATTCTTTTAGCTAAGTCTAATTCTTCATCAAATGTTAATAATGGTATTCTACCTATTTCTCTTAAATACATCCTTACTGGATCATCAACGCTTATACCTTCCATTGATGTAGTATTCATGTCATCTAATTTGATTTCTTCAACTTCTTCTAAGTCTTCTATATCTGGCTCATCATCTGTATCGTCTTTTAGAACGTCAACTCCCAATTCTTCGAATACATCAAATACTTTATCTATTTGATCTGGTGTTACGTCTCCTAATTGACTTGCAAGTTCGCCATATGTTATTTTTCCATTTTCCTTCGCTTTTTTTAGGATGTTGTAAACTTTATTGTTTGCAATCTCTTCCTCAGTTTTGGGATTTTCTATTTTTTTAATTTCTTTAACTTTCTTTTTTCCTTCTTCTTTTTTATTTTCAGCTTTATCTTCTTTTTTTTCTGTTGTTTCTTTTTTATCTTTTTTATCTACTGTTTTTTCTTCTTTTTTAACTTTTGGAGCTTTTTCTGTTTTCTTTTTTGGTGATGACATTTCTATTTCTAATTGTTCGTTTTCTATTTCTTCTTTTTTAGATGCGCTCATCGTTAACCTCCTATTTCATTTTCGCTAATTTCAATATAATTTCATTTAGCTCTTTTTCAAGACTTGCTGTTTCTTCTTTTGTGCTATTTTTTTCATCTAATTTAGTTAATATTTCATTTCGTCTTCCGAATAAGTTTATCTTTAGTATAACTATTAATTATGTCTTCTATGCACTTATCTATATCTGATATTTCATAATCATCTGCCATTATTTTTGTTAAATGACTGATTAATTCTTTTTCTTCCATAGAATCAAGTATATTAGTTATTTCTTTTTTATTATCAATTGCTTCATAAATTTTTTCTATAATTTGTTGATTCAATTGATATTTTAAATCTTCTTTTTTTATATTATTTTTTATTATTTGTCTGTTTTGATCATTTCCATTTATAAGTAAGTAAATTATTACATTTTCTCTTCTTATTGTGGCTTCATCAACATTTTTTTCTTGTTTTCTGACTATGGTTGGTTTAACTTTAGTTTCTGTTTCAATTTCTTTGCTTTTATTTACGTATTTTATTTTATTAATTTCTGCATAAACAGCTTCTTTTGATATACCATAATCTCTTGATATATTATCAATTTGAATTTCTAATTCTATTTGGCTTTCTACGTTTACTAATATCTTAGCGATTTCTTGTAAGAATTTTATTTTATCGTTTGTGTTTTCCAAATTGTATTTGTTTTTTAACACCTTTACTTTAAATTCAACAAGTGAAATTGCTTTTTCAATTAATAAATTAAAACCGCCACTTCCATACTTGATAACATATTCATCAGGATCTTTTGCACCTTCCATTTGAAGTATTCTAACATCACATCCTAAATTTTTAAGAATTTCCAAACCTCTCATTGTAGCTGCTTGTCCTGCTGCATCTGAGTCATAGCTTATTATGACTTGTCCTGCATATTTTCTAAGTAATCTTCCTTGTGCTTCAGTTAGTGCTGTTCCAAGTGAGGCTACAACGTTTGTTATTCCTCTTTGATACAATGAAATTGCATCCATATATCCTTCAACTATAACAATTTTGTCAAGATTTCCTTTTTTAGCTATGTTTAGTCCAAACAAATTTCTTCCTTTAGAATAAACTATATTTTCTGGTGAATTTATATATTTAGGTAATGATTTATCTAAAACTCTTCCACCAAAAGCTATAACTTTTCCTCTTATATCCATTATTGGTATCATTAGTCTGTGTCTAAATCTATCAATAAATTGACCTCTGTCGTTTCTGTTTACTAAACTTGAGGCTAAAATTTCTTCATCTGTAAATCCTTTTTGTTTAAGATGTTTATATAATTCGTTATATGTTCCTGAATATCCAATTAGAAAAGATTTTAATGTTGTATTATTTAGTTTCCTAGTTTTTACATATTCCTGAGCTGGTTTGGCTGTAGGTTTATATAAATTTTCATGATAAAATTTTGCTGTTTCTTCGTTAATTTTGTATACTTTATCTTTTAGGAATTGACGCTTGTTATATTGATCGTTTTCTGAGGTTGGTAGTTCTATGCCTGCACGCTCAGCTAAAAATTCAAGGGTTTCTCTAAAATCTAAATTTTCAATCTTACTTATAAAATGAATTACATTTCCTCCAACGCCACATCCAAAGCAATGAAATATTTGCTTATCTGGTGAAACAGAAAAAGAAGGAGATTTTTCTTTATGAAATGGACATAGTCCAAAAAAATTTCTTCCACTTCTTTTTAATGTTACATATTGTGATATTGTATCTACTATATCATTTGAGGATCTAATTTCATCAATTAATTCTTCACTATATCGTACCATTTTATTCCTTTCTTCTAATAATATTCGACACAAACCTCTTAAATCCTTCAAAGGTTACATAATTTTTTACAATTTTATTTCATTTTTAATACAAAGTATAAAAATCAATATAATATCTATAGTGTTTACACAGAAAAAGTCATATTAATTTTCTCACACCTTGCTGGCGCATTCTTTAAATCACAAAATAAAAATTTACAATTTTTATTTTGCATCGGGTAGAATGCTTCAATCGAACTCGCTTCGCTCGTTTGGTCCCTGCGCGGTGGTTCAAAAATTTAATATGATTTTTTCTGTTAGAATTGTATTTATAATATTATATTGATTTTTCTTTCTAGTATTTCATATATAAAAACCGAGGCAAGCAAACCTCGGTTTTTATTATATATCTAAACTAACAACTTTATGAACCTTCAATGATTCCGGCACATTTATAATTCTTTGGTTTTCTGAACCTCTGAATTTTAAATTAGGTTTTTTCATGCTCTCTACAAATCTGCCATCGACTAAGACATCAATATCTTTTAAAGCTCTATTAGTGGTTTCATCATTTCTAGATTGTAATTGTTCCATTGTGTAACCACTATAGCACCAAACATTAAATTCTGGTCTTACTTTTTTTACGTCTTCTATGAAATCTGCAACTTCTTTGATATTTTCTTTGCAAAGTGGCTCGCCACCGCTTATTGTTATACCTTTTAAAATTGAATTATCACAAATTCTTTTTATTATTGATTCTTTGTCAAATTCTTGTCCATAATTATAATCTTGTGCTGCTTTATTATGACAATTAGGGCAATTATGAGGGCATCCGCTTACAAATAAAACTGCTCTCCATCCTAATCCGTTTGATATACTTTCATCATAAAAACCTGCCATCTTCATTGCTTTTTCCCCCTAGTTTTTCTAATTTTTTTTATTCTGCGCCTTTCATTCCACAGTCTTCTCCACCGATGTGTGTTACTCTATCTCTTAGTTCAGCTAATTTTCCGTTGTTCCATCTTGATGTTGTTCCAACAAGATATCCTGTGATTCTTTGAATTGTATCAATTTCTGTGCTTCCGCATTCTGGGCAAACTTTTAAGTTTGCGTCAGCGTTTTCAAATCCGCAGTTTAGGCATCTTGATCTTGTGTGGTTTACGCTTCCATATCCCATATTGTATTTATCCATTAAATCAACTACTGCTTCAATTGAATCTGGGTTGTGTGTTGCATCTCCGTCTAATTCAATATAGAAGATATGTCCTCCTCTTGTTAATTCATGATATGGTGCTTCAACTCTAGCTTTTTGTTCAGCTGTACATTTGTACCATACTGGAACATGGTTGCTGTTTGTATAATAATCTCTATCTGTTACTCCTAAAATTGTTCCATATTTTCTTCTATCCATTTTTGTAAATCTTCCTGATAAGCCTTCTGCTGGTGTTGCTAAAACTGAGTAGTTTAAGTCATATCTGTCTGAAAATTCAGTAGCCATTTCTTTTAATTCACTAATAATTTCTATACCTAATTTTTGTGATTCTTCTGATTCAGCATGATGTTTTCCTGTTAATGCTGTTAAAGCTTCTGCTAATCCTATAAAACCAATTCCTAATGTACCATGTTTTAATACTGGTTCTATTTCATCGTTTGGTCCTAGTGCTTCACTACCTACCCATAGTCCAGACATTAATAGTGGGAATTGTTTTGCAATTGCTGTACATTGGAATTTATATCTGTCATATAATTGTCTTGCTGCTATTCCTGCAACATTTTCTAATTTTCTCATGAATATTTTCTTAACTGTCTTTTTGTATGTTGCTGTCATGTTTTTCTCGCTGTCTCTTCCTAATTCAAATGTTAATCCACATTTTTCTTGTGCTTCTAATGCAGATTCGATTGCGATTCCTGGTAAGTTAATTGTTGTAAATGAAAGATTTCCTCTTCCTATTGATGTTTTTTCTCCGTGTCTATCTTCGAATACTCTAGTTCTGCATCCCATTGTTGCACATTCATATTGATATCTGTTTGGATCGTCTGCTTTCCATTTTTCGTTTTGGTTAAATGTTGCATCTAGATTTATGAAATTTGGGAAGAATCTTTTTGCTGTTACTCTACATGCTAATTTATATAAATCATAGTTTGGATCATTTTTTAAATAGTTAACTCCTCTTTTCTTTTTCCAAATTTGAATTGGGAATATTGGAGTTTCACCATTTCCAACTCCTCTTTCTGTTGAAAGAAGAATTTCTCTTATGATACATCTTCCTTCTGCTGATGTATCAGTTCCATAGTTTATTGAGCTAAATACAACCTGGTTTCCGCCTCTTGAATGGATTGTATTCATATTATGTATGAATGCTTCCATAGCTTGGTGTACTCTTGAAACAGTATTGTTTATTGCTGCTTGGATATCTCTTTCTTCTCCTTTTAGTCCTTTTAAATCTTTCTTTATATAGTCTTTTGGTTGATAATCAAGTAGGTTAGATAAATCTTTATCTAATAATTCTGCAATTTTCTTTATTTCTTCTTTGAATGTCAATTTAACATATGGTGCTAAGTAATAATCAAATGCTGGAATAGCTTGTCCACCATGCATTTCATTTTGTACTGTTTCCATTGAAATACATCCTATGATGCTTGCTGTTTCAATTCTTTTTGCTGGTCTTGATGAACCGTGTCCTGCTCTGAAACCGTTTTTTAGTATTTTATCTAATGGGTGTTGTAAGCAAGTTAAAGATTTTGTAGGATAGTAATCTTTGTCATGAACATGTATGTATCCATCTTTGATTGCTTGTCTTGCTTCGTTTGATAGTAAGAAGTCATCAACAAATGGCTTAGTTGTTTCTGATGCAAATTTCATCATCATTCCTGCTGGAGTATCAGCATTCATATTTGCATTTTCTCTTGTAATATCATTTGCTTTTGCTCCAATGATATCTAAAAATACTTCTTTGGTTTTTGATTTTCTAGCAACATCTCTGTTGTATCTATATGTAATATAGCTTTGTGCAACTTCCTTTCTTGATGATGCCATTAATCTTTTTTCTACTAAATCCTGAATTTCGTATACTGATGCTTGATTTTTATCTTCAAGTTTCTTTTGTACATCTGCAGCTATTTTATTTGCTAGATCTATATCTACTCCTCCTGGTGTTTGTGACATTGCTAATGTAACTGCTTTTACAACTCTTTCTGGATTAAATTCTACTACTCTTCCATCTCTTTTTATTACTTGCATGATTTTTCCCCCTATTTGTTTTTTATCTTTTCTTCGTCGACTGAATGTATTTTACCACGCAAAAATATAATGTCAAATGCATAAAGGTTATGTAATCTTCGCTAAAAAATCCTTATATTTCAATAGATTCGGCATTTGGTTTTCATCTCCTAATTTTTGGATTTGCTTTCTATATTCCGTATATCTCTAGTGTTATCACTTTTTATGTTACAATTGTTTTACATTTTTTATTTTTTCAAAAAATCGTTTTTTTATTTTTATCATTTTTTATTATTTTTAAGAGTTTTCATTTTTAACTTTTTTGAGTCGTATCCTTTATATATTATGGCTTTGCTCCGCTTTTGTACATTTTCTTTTTTTCTTCATTTTTGCATTTTTCAAAAAAGTCATTTTTATTCATTTCTTTTTATTAATTCATATTTTTTATGGTTAATTTCAATTCATTTTGCCTATATTACGATTTTTTATATTAAGTGCATAAAAAAATACACCTTATTTTTTATAAGGTGTATTTTTCGATTTATTTCGTTTTTTTATGAATTAAAAATTGCATCAAATTCGTCGCCCTCAATTTTTTCTTTTTCTATTAATATGTTAGCAACTTTTGTTAATTTATCCATATTCATATTTAAAATTTGCTCAGCTGTTCTATAAGCTTTATCTATTATTGCTTTTACTTCTGTATCAATTTCTGATGAAGTAGCTTCACTGTAATTTTGTGTATGTCCGAAGTCTCTTCCTAAGAAAACTTCTTCTTGACCTGTTCCAAATGTAATTGTTCCTATCTTACTGCTCATACCATATTTAGTAACCATATCTCTTGCTATTTTTGAAGCTCTTTCAATATCGTTACTTGCACCTGTTGAGATGTCTCCTAAAACTAATTGTTCGGCAACTCTTCCTCCAAGTAATGATACAATATTTTCTTCCATTTCTGTCTTTGACATAAATGATTTATCTTCTGTTGGTCTATACATTGTATATCCACCAGCCATTCCTCTAGGAACGATTGAAATTTGATGTACTGGATCTTGTGTTGGTAAGAATTTACTTACAACTGCATGCCCAGCTTCGTGGAATGCAACAAGTTTTCTTTCTTTACTGCTTATTACTTTTGATTTTTTCTCAGGTCCCATTGTAACTTTTATCATTGCATCTTCGATATCTTTCATTGTGATTTCTTTTTCGTCACGTTTTGCTGCAACTAATGCTGCTTCATTTAGAATGTTTTCAAGATCTGCTCCAACAAATCCAGCTGTGTTTTTAGCTATTGTTCCTAAGTCAACATCTTCTGCCATTTTTTTCTTTTTAGCATGTACTTTTAAAATTTGTTCTCTTGCTTTTACATCAGGTGGTGCAACAACAATTTGTCTATCAAATCTTCCTGCTCTTAATAGAGCTTTATCTAATACATCTGGTCTATTTGTTGCAGCTAATACGATAACACCTTCGTTTGGTGCGAATCCGTCCATTTCGACAAGTAATTGGTTTAATGTTTGTTCTCTTTCATCATGTCCTCCTCCAAGTCCTGCTCCTCTTTGACGACCAACTGCATCAATTTCATCTATAAATACAATACATGGTGCATTTTTCTTTGCTTGTTCAAATAAATCTCTAACTCTTGAAGCACCAACACCAACGAACATTTCTACGAAATCTGAACCACTTATTATGAAGAATGGTACTCCAGCTTCTCCGGCAACAGCTTTTGCAAGTAAAGTTTTACCTGTTCCTGGGTGTCCTACTAGTAAAACTCCTTTTGGAATTCTAGCTCCCATATCTGTGAACTTTTTAGGATTTTTTAAAAATTCTACAATCTCTTCTAATTCTTGTTTTTCTTCTTCAATTCCAGCTACATCTGCGAATGTTATTTTATTTTTATCAGCAGGTGTCATCATTCTAGCTTTTGACTTTCCAAAAGACATTGTTTTGTTTCCGCCTTGTGAATTTGGATTCATAAACATTACCCATATAAAGAATATGAATACCATCAATAAAATTGTTGGCCCAAAAGCTTCTAAAATATTTAAAAACTTAGATTCTTCCACTTGTGAAAGTTCAATTTTTCCGTCTGCTAATTGATCAGATATTTTATCAATGAATGTGTCTAGACTAGGTATTGTAACTGTCTTTTCAATATCATCATCTTTTATTTTTACACTTGCTGTTTTATTATCTTCCTCAATTTGAATTGTTTCAACTTTTTCTTCTTTTATATTTTTTAGTAGGTCAGAATATGTCATTTTCTTATACATATTTCCGCTAATAGCTGATATTATCATTATGAATATAATCAATAATACAAGCCACATTGCAACTTTTTTAATTCCACTTTTCAAAATATATTTCCTCCTTAGCATGCTATAAATATTTATTCTATTTTAATATAGCATAACTGATTTTTATTTACAACTAGATTTTTGAAATTGAAATATTATTGTAATCTATATTATATTTTTGATATATATTCTCTTATTCTTTATGCCTATTTCTAGCTGCTTGACTGGACGAATCAGTTTATTACCGATGTTATTATTACATAATTTTATAATGTCATCTATGTTTACTTTTTCAATTCCTTGAGTTGAACCTTTTACTTTTTTTATAGCTAGTAAAATCAAATTTTTTTGAATTACCTTTTCTTGTTCATTAAACTTTCTTGGATCAAACTCTATTTTATTTTTCTCATCTGTTAATAATATTTCTTTAAATATTTTCTCCGTTTCGCTTTGTACATATTCATCTTCTTCTTTTATAATTTCAGATAGTCTATTTAAAGTTTTAATAATATTTGGATTGAATTCATTTTTTATATATGGAATTACAATATTTCTAATTTTATTTCTTGTGTATGTATTGTCATCATTTGATTCATCATGTCTTGGATTGATTTTATTTTCTATGCAATATTTTTCTATTTCATATCTTTCTATTTCAATTAATGGCCTTATATATTTTTTCCTTTTTGCTTCAATTCCTTTTAATCCTGAAACTCCACTTCCTCTTAAAGTATTCATTATTATAGTTTCTACTTTGTCATTTAAATTATGTGCTATCGCTATTTTATTTGATTCTGTATTTTTTAGAACCTCTTCGAAAAAATTATATCTTACATTTCTTCCTGCTTCTTCAAGTCCAATTTTCTCTTTTTGAGCAATTTCAGATATGTTAGCTTTTTTTATAAAAATTTCTATATTATTTTTTTCGCAAAATTCTTTTACATATTCTTCATCTTTAATTGCATTTTCTCTCAACATATGATTCACATGTGCTACATAAATTTTCAAATTAAATTCTTCTTTTAATTTTAATAGTATTGATAATAAAGTCATAGAGTCAGGTCCACCTGACACTCCTACAACAATTGAATCGTTTTTTTCTATTAAATTATATTCTCGAATCGTTTTTCTAACTTTTTCTTCTAACATCTTATTGCTCCTTTTAATATGTAAAAGTGGACGCTGTGATTAGCGCCCATTTTTACAATGTTTATTTTTTAAAAACCTTCTTCTCTATGTTTTTCAAGGTTTGCAAATTTTGTGTAATTTCCAAGCCATAATAATTCAACTGTACCTGTTGAACCACCTCTGTGTTTTGCCAAAATTACTTCTGCAATATTTTTCTTTTCGCTATCATCATTATAATAATCATCTCTATATAAAAACATTACTATATCGGCATCCTGCTCTATCGCTCCAGATTCTCTCAAATCTGAAAGCATAGGTCTTTTATCATCTCTTTTTTCTGCGCCACGGGATAGCTGTGATAGTGCGATTACTGGTATGTCTAGTTCTTTTGCTAATATTTTTAAAGAACGGCTAATTTCTGATATTTCTTGCTCACGGCTACTATTCTTTTTACCGCTACCTTGTACCAACTGCAAATAGTCAATTACAACTAAGCCAATGTCTTTTTCTAATTTTAGTTTTCTACATCTTGCTCTGATTTCCATAATTGAAATACCTGGTGTGTCATCTATATAAATTGGTGCTTCTGCTAGTCTTCCTGATGCGTTTGCAAGTTTTATCCATTCATTATCATCTATTTTTCCAGTTCTAATCTTATTGCTATCAACCATTGCTTCACTACATAAAATTCTGTTTGCAACCTGTTCTTTTGACATTTCAAGGTTGAATATTACTACTGGCACGTTATTATTTACAGCAGCATGTGTTGCTATGTTTATTGCGAATGCTGATTTTCCCATAGCAGGTCTTGCTGCTATAATAATCAAATCTGATTTATGAAATCCTGATGTTTTAAAATCCAAATCATTAAATCCCGTTTCAACACCAGTGATATATCCTTTTTGATTATATAATCTTTCAAGTTCTGCAAATGTTCCTATTAATACGTCTTTTATTGGAGTATACCCTTTTGCACTTTTATTTTGCATTATATCAAAAATCTTTTTTTCTGCAATATTCATGATATCTTCTACATCTTCTGTTTGGTCATATCCTGCTGCTATCATATCATTTGCTGTTTTTATTAAGTTTCTTAATAATGCTTTTTCTTCTACTATTTTTATGTATTTATCTACGTTTGTTGTTGTTGGAACTTTTTCAGGTAATACAGCTAAATATTCTAATCCACCAACTTGGTCAAACTTTCCGTTTTCAACTAATTCAGCTTTTACTGTGATTATATCTATTGGCTCTGCTCTTCCATATAATGAAAGCATTGCAGAATATATAGCTTTATTATCTTCTCTGTAAAAATCTTCTTCTTTTAATTTTTCCATTGCTGCAATTACAGAATCTTTATCTGTTAGCATGCATCCTAAAATCGCTTGTTCAGCTTCTACATCATTTGGTGGTATACGTCCTAATTCCATTTTTTTAGCTTCCTTTCAATTGATTTATGCTACTACGTTTAATTTTAGTTGTGCGATTATTCCTTCATATAGTTTTATATCAACTGTAAATGTACCTATGTTTTTTATTGTTTCTGGTAATAAAACTTTTTTCTTATCTATTTCAATTGAATACTCTTTTTTCAAGTTTTCAGCTATTTCTTTTGAAGTAACTCCTCCAAAGATTTTTCCATTTTCTCCTGCTTTAACAACCATTTTCATTGTTAGTTTTTCTATTTTTTCTTTTACAGCTTTTGCTTCTTTTATATCCATTTCTTTTTTATATGCTTTTGATTCATTTTTTGCTTTTAATTTTGCCATATTTTCGTTGTTAGCTTCTACAGCTAATTTCTTAGGAAATAAAAAATTTCTTGCATATCCATCACTTGCATTTATTACTTGATCTTTTTTTCCTACTCCTTTAATGTCTGCTAAAAGTATTACTTTCATATCAATTCTCCCTTCTATTCACTTATTTCAGAAAAATATTCATTGATTCTGTTCATTAATTCTGTTTTAGCTTCATCAATAGTTACACCTGTTAATTGAGCTCCGGCTAATGTTATGTGTCCACCACCGCCCATTTTTTCTAATATTATTTGAACATTTATGTCTCCTATTGACCTACCGCTTATGCAAATATTTTCTCCATTATTTCCAATTACAAATGATGCGGTTATATCGCTAATTGTAAGTAATTCATCCGCAGCTTTTGCACATATTGTGTTAGCATCTTTACTAACTTCATCATATGTTGATATTGCAATTGTATCTGAAACCATATCTGCTTTTTTTACTATATCAGCTATTACATTATAGCTTTCTAAATCTGCTTGGAACCATTTTTTAACTTTAATTATATCTACGCCAAATCTTCTTAAATATGCAGCTGCTTCAAATGTTCTAACACCTGTTTTAAAAGTGAAGTTTTTAGTGTCAACCATTATTCCACCATATAAACTTTCTATTTCAATTGGTGTTAATTCTACTTTTCTTTCAACATATTGTAAGATTTCTGTAACTAACTCTGCAGCTGATGAAGCATATACTTCTTGGAACGTTAAACTTGCATTTTCAATAAAGTCTGGGCCTTTTCTGTGATGGTCAATTACAACAATTTTTTCTGTTTTATCTAGTAGTTCTGGTACTTGTACAAATGATTTTTTGTGTGTATCTACTACTATTAATAATGTGTCTTTATCAATTAAGCTTAAAGCTTCTTTTTTATCTATTATTATTTTTTCATATTCTGTTTCTTTTAGTGTATCAACAAATTTTCCTAAATTCATACCTAAATCTGTTGCAACAATGTATGCAGGTTTTCCCATTGTAACTGCTAGTCTATACATTCCCATAGATGATCCTAATGAGTCAATATCAGCATTTTGGTGTCCCATAATAATTACATTTTTTGCTTCGTCTATCATACTTTCAACTGTATGAGCTACGATTCTTGCTTTAACTCTTGTACGTTTTTCAACTTCTAATGATTTACCACCATAGAATTTGTATTTTCCTTCTTTTCTAACGATACATTGATCTCCACCTCTTCCTAGAACAAGTTCTAATCCGTCTAGTGCAGATTTGTATCTATCATAATAAGTATTTTCTTCATTTGATATAGAAATACTTAATGTTATTGGAACTTTAGCATCAATTTCTTTTACTAGGTCTAATATATTAATTTTGCTTTTTTCAATTTCTGCTAAATATCTTTGTTCAAATACATATACGTATGTATCTCTTTCATTTTTTATAACAAGTCCGCCTGTTGAAGAAGCCCAGTCAAATACTGTTTTATCAATTCTTGCTAGAACTCCTGTTTTTTCCTCAGGTGATAATTTTTGAATTAATTCTTCATAGTTATCTATAACAGCAATTCCAATGCATAACTTTTCATTTATATATCTATCAAAAAGTTCGTTATATTTTGTTTCATTTATAAAGTTAAGTGTTAGCATATATTCTCTTTGTTTTCTTTTATCTCTTTTTTTGCTTACTGTATATTCGCATAAAACTTTATAAACTCTATTTCCAATTGTAAGTTGTTTTGTTAATTCTTTTTTATCTTTATTATTTTCAATTTCTAATTTTATTTCTTTAATTATGCTATCTACATAAGTTATTACATCAACATCTTTGAATTCCTTGTTGAATTTTGGATTTCTAAATATAACATTACCATCTGTTTCAATAACAAGTAATGGTATTGATGATTTATTAAGTGTACTTCTAACTGTTGAATTCATTCCCCAAGCAACTTCTTCAATATGAGATTCTATCTCTGTTTTCTTTTTTGTGTTTGACCATATTGTGTAGATTATTATTAATATATAAAGAATTACTGATGGAATAATCCATTTTATATCGTATGTGCATATCAAAATAAAGAGTAAAGCTATTATAACTAAATATATCTTTACCCTTGATGTTAATTTTTCAATTGTTTTCTTTTCATTACTCATAAATTTTAATCCCCTTAACACTTTAATATTTTACCTCATTTTGCTGTAAAAGTCAAATATTTCAAGGGATAAGGCTTTTTCTCAAACTTCTATGTGTATGTGTTTATATTGTAGGATTTTCTGAAAAATTTATTTTGCATTTGCTATTTTTTCTTATAAGAACAAAATCGAACATTAATAACATTTGCACCAATTATAACATTTTTAAGTCCGCGTCTTTGTTCGCGCGCGAAATTTACAGAGCAAATTTCTGTGCATTGTTATTTTATATAATAGGAAGTTCGGAGAACTTTCCTATTATATAAGAATAAGGCCTAAAATCATTTTAATTTTAGACCTTAAAAATTAATTATTTCATTTCTTTTATTCTTCTAATTGCTTCTTGTGTATTTTCTTTTGTTCCAAATCCTGTTAATCTAAAATATCCTTCTCCACTTGGTCCGAAGCCAACTCCAGGTGTTCCAACAACATTTGCCTCTGTTAATAATTTGTCGAAGAAATCCCAAGATTTCATTCCATCTGGTAGTTTTAGCCACACATATGGTGAGTTAACTCCGCCATATACTGTGTATCCAGCTTCTTCTAGTCCTTGCTTAATTATTTTAGCATTTTCTTTATAATAATCTATATTTTCTTTTATTTGTTTTCTTCCTTCTTCTGTGTATACCGCTTCTGCAGCTCTTTGTACTATATAAGAAACACCATTAAACTTTGTACAATGTCTTCTATTCCATAATTTATTTATTGATACTTCTTCTCCTGATTTAGTATATCCTTTCAACTCTTTTGGTACAACTATGAATGCACATCTCATTCCTGTGAAGCCTGCTGTTTTAGAATAGCTTCTAAATTCTATTGCAACTTCTTTTGCTCCATCTATCTCATATATAGAATGTGGTACATTTTCATCTGTTATAAAAGCTTCATATGCTGCGTCAAATAATATTAAAGCTTTATTTTCCTTTGCATATTTAACCCATGTTGCTAATTGTTCTTTAGTTAAAGTTGTTCCTGTTGGATTGTTTGGATAACATAGATAAATGATATCTACTTTTTCCTTTGGAAGTTCTGGAACAAAATTGTTCTTTGATGTTGCAGGTATGTATACGATATTTTCATATTTTCCTGTTTCTTTATCATATTTTCCGCTTCTTCCAGACATTACATTTGTGTCTAAATATACTGGATATACTGGATCTGTTATTGCGACTTTATTATCTTGTGCTAAAATGTCTACAATATTTCCGCAATCACATTTTGCACCGTCAGATACAAATATTTCATCAATATCTATATCAACATTTCTTGATTTATAGTCGTATTCTTTAATTTTCTCTCTTAAAAATTCATATCCTTGTTCTGGTCCATATCCTCTAAATGTTTCTGAACTTGCTTGTTCATCTGTTGCTTTGTGAATTGCTTGTAATACAACTTGTGGTATTGGTCTTGTAACATCTCCTATTCCTAATTTAATAATTTTTTTGTCTGGATTTTCTTTTGAGTATTTTGCTACCTTTTGTGCTATTGTTGCAAATAAATAGCTCTCTTGTAATTCTAAAAAATTTTCATTAATTTTAATCATTGTAGCCTCCTAAATGATTATATGTTATGATTACAATAAATTATTATCGCAATTATTATAAGGTACTTTTTGTTATATCACTTTTTTTTATTTTTTTCAAATTTTATTATGTATTATTCTGTATTGCTTGAAATGCTCTTTTTATTATTTGGTTTTTCTTCCATTCTTTTAAGGCTATTGACCATAAATATATTATGACTAAAAAGATTCCAACATTTTTAATATACAATATCAATATACTTGAAATTGCTGTTATTATTATGAGTATGTCTTTCGAAATTTTTTCAGTATATCCAACTACTTGTTTATAATTATATTTTTTTAGCAACACATTTTTCACTATTCTTCCACCATCTAGTGGATAAATCGGTAATAAATTTATAATTGCTAATAATATATTTATATATGCTATCTCTTCTTTTTTAAATATAACCGCTATTATAAAGGAAATTATATTTATGGCTGGTCCTGCTATGTCTATAATTATCTTATTGTTTATTCTTTCTTTTCCATAATTTTCGAACTCTATGGATAATCCCAAAACATTTATATTTATCTTTTTTATTTTTAGTCCTAATGTTATTCCTGTTATTGCATGTCCTAATTCGTGTAATAAAATAAAAATAAATGACATTGCAAATACTTCAATGTTTTTGGTTAATATGTATAAAATTATTATTAAAAAAATTTTCAAATCTACTTTTATTTTCAATATTCTCACCTACTTTTCTATTACTGTCAAAGGATCTATATATTCCCCTTGTTTTATTATTTCAAAGTGCAGATGGTTTCCTGTTGAATTTCCTGTACTTCCTACGGTTGCTATGGTGTCGCCTTGACTTATTTGACTTCCTTCTTGTACAAGTATCTGACTGCAATGTGCATATACCGCTTCATATTCGTCATTAACAATTTTAATGTGATTTCCTAAATCGCCTTGATCTGACACCAGTGTTACTGTTCCTGTTGTTGCAGACACAATAGTATCACCGCTCGTTTCCGCTAATATCGATTCCTGTATGGTTCGGAACCACTCTAGCATCTGATGATTCTCTTTTTCCAAAATTTGAAGTTATAGTTCCATGAATTGGCCATATTACAGCATAGTTTTGTATCGGTTCTGATTGCTGTTCTTCTGTCTGTGATTCTGACTGTTGGTTTTCTTCTATCTTATTTTCTTCTTTTTGCTCTTCTTTAGTTTCGTTTTCTGTTTTATTTTCTTCTTTCATTTCTTGTTTTTTAAATATAGCGTTAACATCTATTTTTGTATTTAAAAAATCTTTTATTTCTTTACTTGTTTCTTGTGTAAAAATTTTTTCTTTATTTTCATATGCATATACTGATGCTCCTATTAAAATTATTATTAGAAACATTTTAAACGGTGAGTTTCTTTTTCTTTTTTCTTCCCCACGATAACTTATTCCGTTTCTTCTATAATATATTTCTTTTGCTCTTTGTATTTTTTCTTCATCAGTAAGCATATACATACCTCGCTTTCATGGATCTTATGTCCAATTTTCTTTTACTAATGTATATGCTTTATTAGTAGAAATAGAAGAGAAAAAAATGTAATTATTGCTACAGAAAAATATATTTTTTTCTTTTTTAGTTTTCTCTTATATTGTTCTTCTTTTAAATAATTTTTGACAATGTCCATTCCTTCTAACTTAGCGTAATCCTCTATTTTCTTCTTGTTCGATGAATTGTTTGATTTCAAAATTATTATAGCCTCTTCAATCAAATTTGAAGGTATTTCTTTTAGAATAACTATGTTATTTAATTTTTCTTTATTCATAATTATAAATTTCCTTTCTCTTAACTATGAACACATTAAGTTTTATTTATAATAATTTTCACATCTTTATTTTTAGAATATTTTTTTATTATATCTTCTGAAAAGCCAGCTAGTTCCTGAGTTATTATGATTGTATCGTTCTTATTTTCTATTAATTCTTTAATTTTCTGGTCTACATTTTCTTGGTTATCTAATTTAACAACTTCAAATCCCAGTCTTTCCACAAATTTAAAGTTTTTAAAATCTTGATTTGATTTTAGCCAACTTATTTTCATATTTCTCCTTTCACATTATCAAAAGTTTTACATATTATTAATTAGAGGTGTGTGTAATGAATTCAAAAGGACTTGATTTTAAACATAAAGAAGTTATTAATATCAACAATGCTCAACGACTTGGATATGTTCAAGATGTAAATGCTGAACTTGGCAGTGGTATAATAACTTCTATTATTGTTCCTGGTACAAACAAATTCTTTAATCTTTTTACTTCTGATAATGATATTGTAATTCCTTGGGCTAATATAAAGTGTATTGGTGAAGATATAATTTTAGTTGATATTTAAGTTTATTTCCAAATTCTCTTTATTCGCTCAATTGCGCTTTTTTCTAATCTGGATACTTGTGCTTGTGAAATTCCAATTTCTTCTGCAACTTCCATTTGTGTTCTACCGTCAAAAAATCTTTTATTAACTATTAATTTTTCTTTGTCACTTAATTTTTTCATTGCTTCTAATATTGTTATATTTTCGGCCCATAGTTCATCTGTATTTTTTACATCTTTCACCTGATCCATTATATATATGCTATCTGCTCCATCATTGTAGACAGGTTCTTGCAATGATACTGGATCTTGAATTGCATCTAGACTAAATGCTATGTCCTCTGGTGTTGTTTCTAGTTCTTTTGCAATCTCTTCTATTCCTGGTTCTTTTCCTGTTTCTTTTGTAAGTCTTTCTCTTACTTGTATTGTTTTATATGCTAAATCTCTCACCGATCTACTTACTCTGACTATATTATTATCTCTTAAATATCTTCTAATTTCTCCGTATAATCATCGGAACTGCGTACGTACTAAATTGCACATTTAAACTCGTATCAAAATTATCTATTGATTTTATTAATCCTATACATCCTATTTGAAATAAATCATCTGCGCTCTCATTTCTTCCTGAAAATCTTTGAACTACACTCAAAACTAATCTTAAATTACCTTGTATGAATTTTTCTCTTGCATCTGTATCTCCATTTTTTATTTTTTCTAATAATTCTTTTTTTTCTTCATTTGATAATATAGGTAATTTTGAAGTGTTTACTCCACAAATTTCTACCTTGTTTATCAAACTAAAATCTCCTTTCATTATTGGGTTATTTTAATTATTTCCATTTCTGAGTTTTATATGCAATTTGTAGACTTTTCTTTGCCTTATATTGATAATTTTTTCCATTTGTGATATTATTTATGTGTTAAATAATTCGTTGAAGAAGGGAGGAAAATAAATGTTTGAAAACTTACATGATCCAGACTGCTTGATGAGTACGATTCTTCTGCTTACTGCTATAATTTTTGCCGTTATGGTTTTTATCTTTGTTTTTCTCGCTTCACGGCATGACTTTATAGTAATAAGACTTTTGAAGGCTATTTTGGTGGCAGCACTTACTTGCGCTGGCACTTACATAGTACTTGCAATCATATTTTACATCTTGAGAATATATGTATTTATTATCTTTGTATCTCTATGTATTGGTGCGTCATTTTTCAACTCACTAGATGGTTGATTCATGTGTGAAATGCCAAAAGGCAATTAAAAAGTATTTAATAATACTTCTTAATTGCCTTTTTTCTTTTATTATTTTTTCTTTTATTTTACGTCTTTGTATTTTCTAAGTTTTATAAATAAAGCTATTACTATTCCTGATACAAATACTATTGCAACTGTTACAATTGCATTCATACCTGTTTTAGGTAGTTTTTCGTCTGAAGTTGTTGTTCCTTGGTTTCCATTACCACTGTTGCTATTGTTATTATTGTAGTTGATGTTGTTGCTTCCATTCTTACTGTTACTATTGTTATTATTATTGCTGTTATTATTTCCACTATTATTGTTATTGCTATTACTGTTGTTATTTCCGCTATTATTGTTATTGCTATTACTGTTGTTATTTCCGTTATTATTGTTATTGCTATTACTGTTGTTATTTCCGTTATTATTGTTATTACTATTGTCGTTATTTCCAGTGTTATCATCATTTTTCTTAATATTTGTTATAACAATGTCTACTGTTGTTGTATTGCCATTTATATCTTCAACTGTAATTTGTTCTTTAGTGTTTTGTGTATATTCTCTTGATATTTGATATCCGTCATCTGATAATGTCCATCCTGGTTTGAATTTTAATTTTATATTTGAAGTTATAGTTACTGTTACATTATTACTTGTAGTATCTTTTGTGCTATATTTTATATCTACAATATTTTTTACTAATGATTTTGTAACTGTAACTGTACATGTAGCTGTTTTTCCATTGGCTGTTTTTACTGTTATTGTTGTTGTTCCTTCTGCTACAGCTGTTACTTTTCCATCTTGTGTTACAGTTGCTACATCTGGCTTGCTACTTGTCCAAGTTAAAGTATTTTCTTTATTAGTATTACTTGGTGTTATTGTTGCTGTTAATGTAAATTCTTTTGTTCCATTTAAATCTAATGTTTTTGTTGTTTCACTTAATGATACGCTATCTGGATCTACTACTTCTGAACTGCCTGCGTTTGTAACTATTACTTTGCAAGTAGCTGTTTTTCCATTAGCTGTTGTAGCTGTAATTGTACATTCTCCTGCTTTTCCATATTTAGGTCCAAGTATCACAACGTCTCCACCTTTGAAAACTTGAGCTATTGTATCATCACTTGTTGTCCATGTAATTTTATCATTTATATTTACATTGTCAGGAGAAAGTGTTGCTACCAATGAATATATATTTTCTTTAAATTCTGTTCTTATTTCTGTTTTATTTAATGTTATGCTTTCTGGGCTCACTTCATTTGTTGGATAATATTTTGTTGCGCCAGTGCTATAGCAATATTCTTTTGTTACTTTATTATACAAGCATGCTATTCCATAAGAATCTAATACTGGTATAAAATCTCCAATCAAGGTTCCTGATGCATCCCATACTTTTAAGTAATATATTCTGCTTTCTAAACCTCCAACTTTTAAAGTATTTGCTGGTTCTAATACTGGTGATATATCAGAATATGATTTAACAGCTGTTCCATCTACTGAGTATGTTCCTTTATCTTGTACGACAACAAAAGGTTTTTCTTTTGTTGGAGTGAATATTCCTTTATCTGTATTAACACCATATCTACTAGCTAATACTGTTCCTTCTAGTCTTAGTTGGATGCTTGTTGAATCTGATGTTCCATATGCATTTATTAATGTTCCGTATTTTTCTTGTGTTGTAGCTGCTTTAAGTTCATATTTGCAATTTGAATTTATTTTTAATTTAGTATCAATTGCATAAGATGTTTGAACATATCCATTTTGTAATTCTGTATATGTTGAACTTGTTTTGTTTTCAGCTGCATCAATAATTGCTTTTGCAACTTTAGGATATTTAAATGTTGCGCTATCTCTATCTAAAATTCCGTAGTTAACATTATTATTGTTTATTCTTCCTGAATCCCACCAGAAACACGTCATTCCATATGATTTTGCTAATTTTACATATGCAAATGCTTTATTTGCAATTTCTGTTTCACCAACTGATGGAATATCCCATCCGAATTCACCTACTATTACTGGAACACCTTGACTGATAAATTTCGTATTTAATTTCTCACATATTGTTTGTGATAATATTCCATAATAATGGACTTGAACCATTATATGATTTTTTACAGTATCTGTTGGAACTTCAAATAAATCAATCGCTTTATCTAGAACTTCTGCACCATATGTATTAACACTTAAAAATCTGTTTGCATTATTTCCGCCTGTTTTTCTAACAGTATCAACAAATGTTTGATTGTATGTATTTATTGATTTTACTGCTGCATCTCCTGCATCATTTGCAGAAATCCAATTTGCATTATGAATTAATATTTCATTAAATCCTTCAAAAATTAATCTATTATCATAATCTTTAAATCTTGTTGCTATTTGTGTCCATACATTTTTTAATCTTTCATTATATGTTTGTTTTTCTGTTGAATCCGCTGTTGCAAATATTATTGGCCAATCTCCTTTTCCAACATCGTGATGTACATTTACAATACAGT
Source organism: uncultured Clostridium sp. (assembly GCA_900556975.1). Taxonomy (GTDB): domain Bacteria; phylum Bacillota; class Clostridia; order TANB77; family CAG-508; genus UMGS1994. Next base: position 23,302 of record USQZ01000015.1, read on the forward strand.
ACATGTTATTATCTAACGCATAATTTACAACTTCCTCAACTCTATCTAACCATGCAGATGAAATTGTTCCTGTGTACTGAGTACCTTTTTCAATATTTGCCCCCCATGTAACTGGAATTCTAACTGCATTAAATCCTTTAGCTTTTACTTCATCAATCATTGCTTTAGTGGTTACTGGATTTGACCATGCTGTTTCATAATATGAAGGTGCATATATTGTTGAATCTTTTGGATCTGTTGCAGAATCCAAAGTATTTCCTAAGTTCCACCCTGCCTTCATATCTGTAACAACTTGCTGAGCTGTTGCTGTTGTTAAATCAATTCCAGAATTATACTTTTCTTTTGAATCATTTACACTTATTCTCATATTCATATTTGATTTGGTATAGAATATTGCTGTGCCTACAATTGTTAGTAAAATCATAAGTGCAATCAGTTTTAAAATCACTTTACTTTTTTTCATATGTGTTCCTTTCTTTTTCCCATTTCTTCATTATATACTATATCATATTGAATATTTTTTTGTGTATTTTTGTTCCTTTTTTAATTAAATTGTAATATTTATATTAATTTGTTACATTTATAAATCAATCTCACCTTCAAAAACGTTAATTGCCATTCCTTCCATATATACTTCTTCTGTTTCTGGGTTTATATATATTCGCAAACTTCCGCCATCTAAGTCTACTTTAACATCATTATTTATTTCTTTTTCTTTATACATTGCATATGCGCTAGCTACTGCTCCTGTTCCACAAGCTAATGTTTCGCCAACGCCTCTTTCCCAAACTCTAACTCTTATATTACTTTCATCAATTTTTTCTACAAACTCAACATTTGTCTTTTGAGGAAAGAACTTATAATTCTCTATAATTCTTCCACATTTGGCTACTTGAATTTCTTTAACATTTTTCACTTTAATAACTGTATGAGGATTTCCAACACTTAAAAAAATTCCTTCAAAATCTTTATCAGATGCTCGAAACATTACTTTGCACATATTATTTGTGTTGTAATATCTTTGTGGCAAATATATTGGTAGTTTATTAGCAGATGTTTGAGGTTTTCCCATATTTATTCTAACTGCCATTATTTTATTATTTTCCACTACCAATTTTACTGTTTTTAACCCAGCTAATGTTTCAATTGTCATTTCTTCTTTATTTGTGTGTCCTTTTTCATATAAATATTTTGCTAAGCATCTTATTCCATTTCCACACATTTCTGCTTCAGTTCCGTCATTATTAAAAATTCTCATTTTGAAATCTGCTATTTTGCTATTGCTAAATAAAATTAATCCATCTGCTCCTATTCCAAAATGTCTATCACATACAAATTTTGAAAATATTTTCAAATTATATTGTTTGGTATTTTCAAATTCTGTACATATAAAATCATTTCCTAAACCTTGCATTTTTGTAAACTTAATCATAAAAAAATTCACCTCTACTCTACTGTATGAGGTGAATTTTATTTTATTCTTATATTTCAATTATATCTCCATCGTTTGGAAATTCTACATTAACATTTTCTTTATATACATCATCATTTCTGTGTATTGCATAAATTTTTGTATTAGGATATTGTTCTGAAAGAGTTATTACTTCTCCTAATCCCATATGTGATTTAGTTGAAAACATTCTTGTTGCATCTAAAAAGGCGCAATCTGATTTTTCACATATTTTTTTGACATTATCACATAATGTTGTATCTGTTGCATATCCGACTGTTTTGTTATTTTTCTCAATTGTAAATCCTAATATTGGTTTGCAATCTCCATGTTCTAGTTCATATGCTGTAATTTTCATTTGATCAGTTTCAAAACTTTCTCCATCAGTTAGTTCTACAAATTTAACATGATATTTTTCTTCGAAATTTTCATATTTTTCTTTGTTTCCATCTCCGAAGCAAAGTTCAAAGAGCTGAATTACTTTTTCTTTTATGCCTTTTCCACAAATTATATACAATAGGTTTGTAGTTTCTCCTCTAATGCTTCGTCCTATTAGATAATTTGGTAAATCGACAAAGTGATCTGCATGTACATGTGTTATAAGTAAATAATTGACTGACTTTGTATAAATTTCTAATTGCTCTATTTTTTTCACTACTCCTGAACCGACGTCTAAAAGTATGTCATCAACCATTATGCTTTGATTTCCTCTTTTGACTGATCCCATTGTGCCTGTACCTATGCACCTAATTTTCATTCGTTTTACCTATCCTTATTTTCTTTTTCTTCTTTGTATTTCATACGCAAATTCACTTGTTAGAGAACTTGGTAATAATTTACTTGCAACATGTACAAATTTCATTTTGAAACCTGGAATTATAACAGGCTTTTCTTCAAACATTTTGTTTATTCCATATTCTGCAACATATTCTGCACTATATGATTTCATTCTAAAATCAACTTTAGCTACTTTGTTAAAGTTTGTTTTGGTAGGTCCTGGACATAATGCGCTTATATGAACTTCTGAGCCTTCTTTTTTTAGTTCTGTGTAAATTGCTTTAGTATATGATAATACAAAATTCTTAGAAGCATAATATTCTGCCATAAGAGGTCCAGATAAAAATCCTGCTATTGATGAAACATTTAATATATATCCTAAATTTCTTTTCTTCATATCTTTTAGGAATAATTTAGTTAGCATGTGCAATGCTGTTATATTCAAATCTATTAACTCTAAGTCTTTTTCTAGATTTGTTTCTGTTACAAGTCCATGCACACCAAATCCAGCATTATTTACTAATACTTCTATTGGTTCATTTTTGTACATTTCATGTAGTTTCCAAACATTTTCTCTATCTGTTAAGTCCATTGAAACGACTTCAACTTTTGTTTTTACTTCTCTTTGAATATCTTTTAGTGCAAGTTCATTTCTTGCTACTACTATAATATCATATCCTAAATCGCTCAAATAAAGAGCTATTTCTCTCCCTATTCCAGAAGATGCGCCTGTTATTAATGCTTTCATTCTACTTTCACCATTCCTAATATTTTTTCTCTTATCTTTTTCAAAATCTTTTGTATATTATTAGTGTGCTATATAGATTTAAGTTGCCCATTTGTGAAAAAATATTGTCCCTGGGTTTATACTTTCTTTTTAATTAGTATCTGTCTTTTATTCATTACAATTACTGCAAAAATAATATGTAACCACATATTATTTTTTAGAATATTAGACTCCTTTTACATCCTTTTAATAATTTTTACTAATATATTATAAACTTAAATCCAAATTTATTTTCTTTTGTTTATATTTTTCTACTGTATTTTTTATAATATACTTAAATACGAATTATTGCAATATAATTTTTTTATTTTATATTGATTTCATATATACTTTTTGTGTTGGATACACAAGTGGTATATTTTCTCTGTCTAATACAGATAAAATATCGCAATTGATTTTTTCTTTTACTTCTAAGTATTTATTATAATCTGCTGTATTTATGTACGCATATACTAGAATTATATTAGCATCGCTTTCTATACTATCAAAATGCACTCCTATTGTTTCATCAATAATATTTTCATTATTTCTTAAAACTGTTTTTATTCTTGAAATACATCTATTTACTGTTTCAGAATTTGCTTCTAAGCTTATTCTAAGATTCATTTCTATTCTTCTATTTTCTATTTTGCTCCAGTTTTTTACGTATTCAGTTACGATAACAGAATTAGGCATTGATATTTCAGTGTTGTTTACTGCTTTTAATCTTGTACTTCTAAATGTTATATCTGCAACTGTTCCTTGGAATTTTCCAACTTCTATAAAATCGCCTATTTCAAAAGGTTTATCTGTTATTATCGTAAATCCACCTATTAGGCTTTTTACAAAGTCCTGTGCAGCTAAAGCAACAACCGCACTTCCTAATCCTAAACCTGTTGCTAATCCTCCTAAGTCATAATTAAAATCGGAAAGTATCATAAATGCTGCAACTATATATGTTAAGGATTTTAAAATCTTTCCAATAAATGAATTTAGTGCTTCATTTCCGTTAAACCTAGTAGCAGATTCAAGTTTTGTGAAAAATGTTGAATCTGGTTCTAAGCAATTTGTTATTGCTTTTGCAACTGTTAATATAAGTAATATCTTAAAAACTTTGTTGTATAAATTAATTACACCTTTGGGCAAATCTAAAAAATATATTGCTATTCCAAATCCAGCTACAGTTATAATAAATTTAAACGGTCCGTAAAATCCACTTTCTGTAACTTTTGTATCAACCTTAAATAATTTATGAAAGATTAATATAACTATATGTGCAATTACTGGGCTTATAATTTTACCGCCTAAAATTATAGCTAATGCTGTGCTATATTTTAATACATTATTTACATCCATTGACGCAATAATTTCATTCACCATTTTTTCTCCTATCTTCTTTTGTTTTAACGATTGTATTATATATTATTGTTTATTTTTTTTCAATATAATTTTAAGGCTAAAAAAAATAAATATACAATATGAAAAAAACATTATATTTATTTTCGGCCCCTTGCTAAAAGATTTTACCACCTACAAAACTTCGTTTAGCAGGTTAAGTAAAAACTTTCAAACTGCGCGTCACTCAAAAATAAATATAATGTTCTTTCTTTATAGTAATATGTTTTTTATTTTCCTTCTTCTCTTGCTTTTATTATGTATCTATTTGCATTGCTTTCGTTCGTACATGTTATTAATGTTATTTCTCGTTTTCCATGTGTTACTTGAGATGTGTCTTTTGTGTTATCTTCACTTACGACATGTTTGTCATATACAATATAGTTTACTTTTCTTCCATAGTTATCAGTTATTTCAATGCTATCTCCGTTTTCTAGTGTTGGTACTTTACTAAAGAAAAGTGAGTTTCTATAGTTATGTCCAACTATACAAAAGTTTCCTACTTCGTTTGGATCTGCTCCGTGGAATTTACAAGGTGAAATTTTTAGTAATGCAACTGACCAGTGATCTAATATTGGATATGGTTCAGACCAATTTAATTTTGGAATGTTTATTGTTGCTATAGCATAGTATTCTTCACCATTATCTGCCTTCATGACATTTTTTGCTGGTACATTAGTTTTTCTAACAGCATTTGCATTATTTAAGTTTGATGTATCAATTGTAGTAGTTGAATCCTCATCATTTAATATTACAACGATTTTTTCATTATCTTCTACTTTTACTGTTGTATCATCATATACATATGTTTCTTGTGCAGAGTCTGGAACTTGCATACTTGCTAATATTTCTTGGGATTTTCTCTCATCTGCATATTTATCGTATTCTGCATATATATAATATGAAAAAAGAAGGCACAACAAAAAAACAGAAATTATAAAATCAATTTTATATAATTTTTTCTGTCTCTTTAGTTCAGGTGTTATATATAATTTTTCTGTTATCAAAATCTGATTCAAACTATTTTGCCCTCCTATCTTTTTTTATTATATCATCTACCAATTTCTTTGTATATATATGTAATTTATTTGTAATCCATTTTTATTATAATTTTTATATCTTGTATATAATAGAAAAAAGAGGTGTTTCCACTTCTTTTCTATTCTATATATCCTATTTTTATGAGTTAAATTAATTTAAAGGTATAAATTTTTTAACAACACTTTCTTCTCCTGTATGTTGTTCCAATGATGCTAAATGTACTTCATAAGAAGCATTTATTTTATTTTCTACTATTGATTCTATTTCATTTAAATCTTTTTGTTCTGCTAAAACTAACTCACTAACTAAAATTTGTTTAGCATTTAAAAGCATTTTCTTTTCGCCAGTAGATAAACCTTTTTCTTTTTGTTTGAAACTTAAATTTCTAACAATATCTGCTACTTCATAAATGTTTCCTGTTTTCATTTTTTCCATATTGTCTCTATATCTTTTGTTCCAATTCATAGACATTTCTGTGCTCTCTTGTTCCAAAACTTTAATGACTTTCTCGGCAGATGCTTTGTCTATGATATTTCTAACTCCAATTTCTTCTGCTTTTGCAGTAGGAACCATAACCTTTACCTCACCTGGCATTTTTATAATATAATAAGATTGCTTTTCATCAAGAATTGCTTTCTCCTCTATTGATTCTATTACTCCAGCGCCATGCATTGGATAAACTACTTTGTCACCTACATTAAACATGTAAGACTCACTCCTTTCAGGTAAATTTTATTTTTAGCACATATTTATTATACAACAAAATCTACCAAAAGTCAAAATAAAAATTTTTATTTTTTATAATTATGTTTATTAACTATTGATTTTTTATTTCAGTTATTGTATAGTTTTATATTTAGTTTTCTAATAGAATAAAAGCGGACTATTTATAACATTTTCGTCAATTATAACATTTTAATTCCGCTTTTTTGCTCATGCCCAGAAATTTGCTTAGCAAACTTCTGGGTATTGTTATTTTATATAATAAGAATTTTGGAAAAACTTTCTATTATAATAACGCAAAAAAAATAGCAATTTTAAAATTGCTATTTTTTTGCGCTTATTATTTATTAGTAGATCCGAATCCTCCGACTCTTTCTCCTTCGGCATTGTCATTATCTACTGTGTAATATTTTAGGAATATTCCTTGTCCTAATACATCACCTTTTTTTATTTCTAAATCATGTTCAAAGAAATTGAAAAATGCAAACATTATTGCTCCATCATTATCTGGATTTCCATAGTAATCGCTATCCACAATTCCTACACTGTTTGCTAATATTAATCCTTTCTTTCCTGGGTTAGAACTTCTATTGCATAACATTAAGTATTCATCATCTGGCATGTATGCTTTTAATCCTGTTTTTACTAAAGTTGGCTTTTGACCAAATTTGTATGCTGGAATTATGCAATCTTCTGCTGCTTCCATATCATATCCAGCTGATTTTTTTGTTTTTCTAACTGGCAAATTTATATTCTTATCTTCAAATCCTTTTGCTACTTCAAATCCTCTTACTTTTTCCATTTTACTTTTCATCCTTTCTAACACAAATTCTAGTTATCTGTCTCTTCTATCCCAATACTTGATAATATTTTTTTCTCAGAGTCAGAAAAATCACTTCCTCTTTTATAACACAATTTTTGATTTTTTACAATCAATTTATTAGGATAATATTCTCCAAGTATTTCGCTTTGTTCTTCTGTTGATAGTGTTATATTTTTGTCTCCTGCTAAGTCTTGTTTTATAACAATTTTTTCTTCAACTTTTGTTTTCATATCTGACATTGTTTCTTTAAATTGTGTATCTTTTGCATTTTTAGTTAGTGAATTTTCTCCTATCGAATAATATGTTAATGTTACCGCAATTATTAGCATAACAACAACTGTAGTTGTTAACATTATCAGTGTTATTCCATTTTCGTTTTTATTCATTTTAACCACCTATTACCTTTTATTATATCTTATATATTTTTCAAAATCATGTCAATATGTTGTCTTGCTATTTTGCGAAAAAAAAGAAGCTAAAATTTAGCTTCTTCGTTTTAATTTTTATTAATACCATCCTGTTGCTTGTGAATGATATAAAGCAACTGTTGGGTTTCCATATCTTCCTTTTATATAGCTTAATCCCCAATTCACTTGTGTTTGGTAGTTTGTTAAATAATCACTTCCTGCACTTGCCATTTTGCTTCCTGGTAATGCTTGTGGTATACCATATGCACCTGAATATCTATTTTGAGCATACATGTTCCAATGACTTTCTTTGTTCCATAATGACACTAAATTGTAATAATCGTTTTCACTCCATCCGTATGCCGCACATCTTTGTCTAGCATATGCTTGAGCTTCTGCAGCACTTGCTGATGATGCTCCTAAATTTCTACTTGCCATTGTAGATCTGTTACTTACTTTAACAGTTACTTGGACAATTTTATCAACAGGTTCTTGTACAACTTGTTCAGATATTTGTGTTCTTTCAACTTCGACATCGTTTTGGTATTTTATTTTATATGTTATTTCTTTTATTCCGTTTTGTCCTTCTTGAAGAACTTTGTCAACTTTTTCTCCTTGTGCTGTTGATGATACTTCTTTGGTTATTGTTTCAAATGGTATTTCAACAGTTTCTTTTACTATTTTTTCAACAATTGTTTCATTGTTTGAATTTAAAACTTCATTACTTTCAATTACATCTGTTGAAGTTGCTTCTGTATTTTTTTCTTCTGTTACTTCTTGAACATTTTTTGTGTCTTTTCTTGCAATTGTAATAGTTTTGCTTGAATCAATATTTTCTTCAAAACTTGGTGTAACTATTTCCTCTTCAGAAATATAAATATTATTTTCTTTTAAAATATCGTTTACATTTGTTTTTGATGTTATTACTGTTAATTCTGTTTTATCTGAAAATTTTATTGTTACACTATTAACTGATTGTGTTCCTGCTAAGACGCCTATACCTAGTAATACTACTAGGACTAATGTTATAAAAACAATCCTTTTAATTATCCCTTTGGATAAAGTTTCTTCTGTTTTCATATATTCCTCCCTTTAGAAATAACAAGTTGATTATACTCCTTTTAGTCACATTTGTCAACTTTTGTACATTTCATGAAAGCAAGTACCCGTAAGCTTTTTCAATTTTATATCAAAAAACGTATATATAATAATATATGTTTCTAATTTAATTTTATTACTTTTTATATTTATTTTTCTTGTTTTTTTCATCTCCTTGTGCTATTATCCTTTTATAAGTTAATATAAGGAGGGACAATTATGGGAGCTTTAATTATTATCATTGTTCTTATTGTTTTCATCGCTATTTTTGTAATGTCTGTTTATAATGGACTTATCTCTTCAAGAAATCAAGTTGAAAATGCTTGGTCAAAAATAGATGTTGAATTACAAAGAAGATTTGATTTAATTCCAAACCTTGTCGAAACAGTTAAAGGATATATGAAACACGAAGAAAGTGTTTTAACTAAAGTTACTGAGCTTCGTACTTCTTGGGCTAGTGCTTCAACAATTCAAGAAAAAGCAAAACTTGAAAAAGAATTATCTTCTGCTTTAAATTCAATTAATGTGGTTGCTGAACAATATCCAGATTTAAAAGCAAATACAAACTTTTTAAGTTTACAAGAAGAGCTTTCTAATACAGAAAACCAAATTTCTTCTTCACGTGCTTCATACAACAATATTGTTACAGCATATAATACAAAACTAGAAATTTTTCCAAATAATATAATTGCTAATATGTTCAATTTTAAACAAGCTGAATTATTTAAAGTTGAAGATGAAGCTGTAAAAAATAATGTTAAAGTTTCTTTTTAATTATATTAAAGAACATTAAAAAAAATATTATATTGATTTTTAATTTCTTGCTAAAATCTTTTCCCACCTACTAAACTTCGTTTAGTAGGTTAGGGAAAAACTTTCAAACTGCGCGTCATTTAAAAATCAATATAATATTTTCTTTTTCTATAATTAATATCAATAGAACCGAAAATATTAAAATTTTCGGTTCCTTTTTTTATTTATTCAACTCTTCTATAAACATTTTGTTAAGCATTTGCGGATTTGCTTTTCCTTTTGTCTCTTTCATTGCTTGTCCTACTAAGAATCCTAATGCTCTATCTTTTCCTGCTTTGTAGTCAGCTACTGATTGAGGATTATTTTCTAGTACTTTTAATACTACTTCTTTTATTGCTCCTTCATCAGAAATCTGAATCCATCCTTTTTCTTTTATTATTTCACTTGGAGCTTTTGGATTTTCAAATAGTTCATCAAGGACTTTCTTTCCTATGTTATTGCTTATTGTTCCTTTATCGATTAATTCTACTAATTCTCCTAATTCTTTTCCTGTGAATGGAATCTTATCAGCCTCTTCTTCTTTTTCATTTAAGATTCTTGCTATATCTGACATTAACCAGTTGCTTACTGCTTTTGGATTTTTAGATTTTTCGGTTGCTTCATCAAATATATCTGAATAATATTTTGAAGAAGTTACAAAGTTAGCAGCCTTTTCAGATAGTTCAAAATCATTGATATATCTTTCTTTCTTAACCTCTGGTAACTCTGGTAGGTTCTTTCTGATGTTTTCAATGTATTCATCAGATAATTTTATTGCAACTAAATCTGGATCTGGGAAAT
>USQZ01000016.1 GCA_900556975.1 uncultured Clostridium sp.
TAGTAGGTGGGAAAATATTTTAGCAAGGAACGAAAAAATAAATATAATATTTTCTCAACAATAAATAATAATACGCATTAGCTTTAGCACAAAATAACAATCATAGTCTTGAAACAAAAATAAAAATAGTATATTATAATCAAAGATGAAATGAGGTGAAAAATGAAAAAAATAAATATATTTAAATACATATTTATTATTGTAATAATCATATTAGCAATAGTAACATATTCGATATATAAAAAAGATAAATCAGACCCAGAAAAAAAATCCGTAGCACAAGAAACAGAAGATACAACTAATGTTGTAAAAGAACTACGTTTAGCCATATCACAAATGGACACAATAAATCCAATAATAAGTCAAAATAAACATGTACAAGAAATAAGCAAAATAGTATTTGATTCACTAATCGAACTTAAAGAAGACTATTCAAAAGAATATGCATTAGCGACGGAAGTTTCAAAAACAGATGATGTTACTTATGTTATAAAATTAAGAGAAAATGTTAAATGGTCAGATGGATCAGATTTTAAAGCCGATGATGTTAGATATACTATAGAATTATTAAAAAACATAAATTCAGTTTATTCTGGAAATGTTCAAAATGTTGTAGCAATAGATATTATTGATGATCATACATTAAGACTTACCTTAAATCAGAACACGCCATTTTTTGAATACAATTTAACATTCCCAATAATGTCATCTGAATATTATAAAGAAACAGATTTTGCAAATTCAGACAAAACAAACTTGCCAATCGGAACAGGAATGTTTAAGATAAAATCTTTTGATGAAAAGGTTATAAGTCTAGAAAAAAATACAGAATATTGGAACACAGAAAAAAATAGTGTGTTAGAGCAAATAAATATAAATATTTATCAAACAATGGGTGAAGTATATAATGACTTTAAAAATGGCAACGTTGATTGTATTAACACATCTCAAAATAGTGTTAATCAAAACATTGGAACTATCGGTTTTGCCTCATTAGAATTTGATAGTAAAGACTATGACTATGTTGCTTTTAATTCAAACAACGCGTATTTAGCAAGTGCAAATGTTAGAAAAGCTTTATCATATTACATAGATAAAAACAATACGATTGCAAGTAGCTATGGAAATGGTTACAGAGTTTCAGACTTCCCATTAGATTATGGAAATTTCCTATATACAAACGATTTAATAGATAATGGTTATAATTCTGAAGCCGCAGGAAATCTGTTAGTAGCAGATGGATGGAGCTTTAAAAATAACTCTTGGCAAAAACTAATAGGAAAAAAATATGTAAGATTAGCATTTACATTAACTATAAATGGAGATAATGCAATTAGCGAAGCTGTTGCAGAGAATTTAAGACAACAATGGGCTAATTCAGGAATCTCAGTAACAATTAGAAAAGTATCAGCTCAAAATTATTATAATTTAATTAATTCACGCAATGGATATGATGCAATATTAATGAACATTAGCAATTCATACACACCAAACATAAATACATATATGGGATCAGGAAATATTTCAAATTACAATAATGATGAAATAAATCAGTTAATAACAGATTCAAGCAATATGGACGATACAAATCAAATAAAAGAAAATTACAAAAGAATAATTCAAATATACAATGATGAAAAACCATTTATGAGTATAGCAAGAAAAAAGAGCCTATTAGTCTACAACACAAATCTAACAGGAAACCTAAAACCAACTCCATATAATATATATAATTATATTGAAAAATGGTATAGAAAAAATTATTAAAAAGTATTGACAAAAAAAATATATAATATATAATAAAACAAACAAACATTTGGAAAACAAAAATTTGCAAGGAGAGAGAAAAATGAAAGAAAATGATGAAAAGAAAAAAGCCCTAGATGTAGCAATGGGACAAATAGAAAAGCAATTTGGAAAAGGCTCTGTAATGAAATTAGGAGAATTCAAAGCAATGGAAGTTGAAGCAATTCCAACAGGAGCTTTAACACTAGATGTTGCACTTGGAATAGGAGGAATTCCAAAGGGAAGAATAATAGAAATATTTGGACCAGAATCATCAGGAAAAACAACACTTGCACTTCATGCAATAGCTGAATCTCAAAAAGCTGGAGGAACAGCAGCATTTATAGATGCAGAACATGCATTAGATCCAGTATATGCAAAGAAGCTAGGCGTAGATATAGATAACTTAATAGTTTCACAACCAGATACAGGTGAACAAGCATTAGAAATAACAGAAGCATTAGTAAGAAGTGGTGCTATAGACATAATAGTAGTAGACTCTGTTGCAGCATTAGTCCCAAAAGCTGAAATAGATGGAGATATGGGAGATACACATGTCGCATTACAAGCTAGATTAATGTCTCAAGCTTTAAGAAAATTAGCTGGAGTTTTGAATAAATCAAAAACAGCAATAATATTTATTAACCAATTAAGAGAAAAAGTTGGAATTATGTTTGGAAACCCTGAAACTACACCAGGTGGAAGAGCATTAAAATTCTATGCATCAGTTCGTTTGGATATTAGAAGAATAGAAAACATCAAACAAGATGGTGAAGTTATAGGAAATAGAACAAGAGTTAAAGTTGTAAAAAATAAGGTTGCTCCTCCTTTCAGAGAGGCAGAATTTGATATCTTATACGGAGAAGGTATATCTAAAGAAGGAAGCATTTTAGACTTAGCAGTTAACTTAAATATAATAGAAAAAAGTGGCGCTTGGTTTAGCTATAATGGTGCAAAAATTGGTCAAGGAAGAGAAAACGTAAAGAGATATTTAAAAGAAAATCCAAAAATATTAGCAGAAGTTGAACAAAAAATTAGAGACAACTATAGTAAAGCATTTGAACAGGCTTTAGATGAAAATGCACCAGAAGAAAAAGAAGACGAAGAATAATTAAAAAAATATGTTATAGAAAGTTTGCCAAAAGGTTATACAAATTCGGCAAACTTTCTTATGATATTTGGAAGAAGAATGGAAAACAGATCTATAAAACTTCAAGTTTCAATCTTTAATATATATTTTAAAATTGAAAATTGAAATTTGAAATAATTTGTTTACATACGAAAATTTATGAAATAAATATAGCAAATATAAAGAAAGGAACTAATCAATTATTAAATAGATTAGATAAATTATACAAAACTATATGGATTTGGAAAGATTAGAAAAAGTTGATAAATTAAAAACAAAAATATTAAAATATATTTTTTATAAAAAAAGAACTGAAAAAGAAATACTAGAAAAATTTAAAAACGAAGATAGTGATATTTTAGATGAGACTATTGAAAACTTGAAAGAATTAGGATATATTAATGATGAAAAATATGTTGAAAGATTTATGCATGAAGCAATTGCGTTAAAGAATTTATCAATTTTTGAATTAAAATATAAATTATATTCAAAAGGCGCAAAAGAATCAGCAATAGATGACTATATATCTAAAAACGAAGAAATGCTTGAAGAATATGAATTATTATCAGCACGCAACATAGTGAACAAGAAGAAAAATACACAAGAGATGCAAGATATAATTTTATACTTGAAAAAGAAAAGATATAGACCAGAAACAATAAATAAAATAAGTAGGGAGTAACATGGGAATATTAACACTTGAAACAAATAAATATGCACTTAAATTAGAAAATTTTGAGGGACCATTAGATTTATTATGTCATTTAATAGACAAGAATAAAATGGATATATATGATGTTAAATTATCTGAAATAGCAGATCAATACATTGAATATATAAACGAAATGGAAAAACAAAATCTTGATGTAACAAGTGAATTTCTTCTAATTGCAAGCACACTAGTTTTTCTTAAATCAAAAGAATTACTGCCTAAAGAAACAGAAGATGAGGCAGAATTAACAGAAGAAGAATTATTAAGAAGAATTATAGAATACAAAAAATATAAAGAAATGTCTAAAAAATTTAAGGAAATGTTTCTTGAAAATAATAAAAGATTTTATAATTTACCATTACAAATAGAATTACCAAAACAAAAAATAGAAAAAGAATATTCATCAGAATTGTTATATAAAAATTATAAAAGATTAATAGAAAATAGAGAAGCTCGTATAAATAAAAATGCTGAAAATATTGAGAAAATTGCTATTACAGATACATACACAGTAACTAGTAAAGTAAAAGAAATATTTAGAGCACTTTCAAAAAAGCCTAGAATTGTATTTAATAAAATGTTTTCAGTAAAGACTAAGCCAAAAGCTGAAGTAGTTACAGCATTCACGGGATTACTAGAATTAACAAGAAGAAGTAAAGTTATAGCAACACAAGAAGAACTATTTGGCGATATTATTGTAGAAAAAAATGCAAGAAAAAAAGAATAATAAAAATAAGGTATATGGAAAAAATAGTATTATGAAAATATTTATCATAATACTATTTTTAAATTTAATAATATTATTATCAATCACAGTATGCATTGATATAGAAAAATTAGAAATATACAATGGAAAAACAGTTTTTAAGATAAAATTAAAAATATATATTTTTAAATATATAAAAATATTTCAGAAGAAAATTCATAAAAAAGATATTATAAAAATGATAGAAAATATGTCAAAGAAAAATATAATCAAAGACGAAAAAATAATTAGAAAAATAAAATATACTTTTAGTGATATGAATATAAATGTTGAATATGGAATTAGAAATGTATTACTAAATACGTACGCATATGGAATAATTAATATGATAATTCCGATATTTTTAGCACAAAAAGGCACAAATAATATTGAATATAATATAACTACAAATTTTAGAAAAAAATTTATAAGTATACAAGCTAAAGGAAAAATTCAAGTACAGATTTTAGAAAATATAATAAAATTATTCAAACAAAATGTAGTAAAACTGAACAAGAAAAAAATTTGTTTTAGGTAGAAAAATTGTACTAGTATAAAATTTAATATGCAATTTGTGAACCTATCAGGTTATTTTTAGCATACATTAATGCAATAAAAATTAGAATTAACTATATGATTAATAAAAAATAGAACTACATCGTATAAATGAGAGAAGAGCTCTGACTCATTAGAATCAGAGCTCCCAACTTCTTGTTACTTATTTTTTTTCATCTGGGTAAAATATTTTTTGCAATACGTCTAGGAGAGTAGCACCATTTGTAGCAACTACTCGTGCCAAACAATAAGGCCCATAAAATACCAATGCTTCGGTTGCCCACATTTTTTTACTCTTCACAACGTCAGCAGATACAGGTTTATCCTCTTTAATCATTGCTGAGAGCTGAGCGAGTGTCATTTTTGTGGGTAACTTACTTTTGGGAATAGCTGGACAATGGTAGTCAATAGTTAATGTATAACTTTTACTACAATTTAGCCAATACCGAGCAGGTTTGATAGGTAGACTAAAAACGCCACCTAAAATCATATTATCGATAGTGACTTTTTCTCCAGTGTTAGTGGGGTTCCAGCATGGCTGACCAGGAAAGCGACCGCAATTTTTGATGACCGTGTTAATACTGTCAGTATATTCAGCCATTTCATCAGGAAGATATTGAACATATCCTTCATCCTGAAAAGATGAGATAATATCAAAAAACTTCACTGAATAGCGAATAACACCTTTGGCATCATTAGCTGGGAAATTCCCTAGCTTAATCAGATCGTTGAAAAGCTTTTTCAGCCGTTTTAATTCTACTGGCGAATACATTTCAATGTTCCTTTGTCTGACAATGTTTGATATCCGAGCATTACGAATACGATAAATACTACAATCTTCTTTATGTCTTGGCATAGGTTGTACCTCCTAAAAAAGTTGTTATATTGTCGAGTAACAATATTATTATACTCCAAAATACGGAAAAAATCAACCAAACCTAGAAGAGATAGCATTATTCATCAGTTTCTGGACTTATATCTTCTGTATCTTCTTTAATATTTTCTTCAATTTTTTCTTTAAGCTTTTCTATACACTTATTTTTATCTTTTAAATTTTTGATAAAATCACCAGACTTATCTAGTAAATCAGGTACATAATCAATTAGTTTATCGACATAAGAATCATGAGTAACAGGTAATAATTTTACAATTCCATTTGAAACCACAAGAAAAGCAACAGGCTCAATATTTACACCAGCGCCACTACCACCACCAAATGGCAGTCTATACTGAACTTGTTCTTCTTTTTCTCTTTTAGAATATTCATTAATAGTTTCACCTTTGAATTCACTACCACCTGCTGCAAAACCAAAACTTACTTTAGAAATTGGAATAATTAAAGTATCAATACCAGTAGAAATAGGTTCTCCTATAATGGTATCAACATCAATCATATCTTTAATACTACTCATAGCAGTATTCATTAACCCTTCAATTGGATGAGACATTTTAAAAACCTCCTTAAAATATATTATTAATATTCCACAAAAAAATAAAAATATTCTATTAGCAAAATGAATGGTCAAAAAAGTTGTTAAAACAACAAATTAATGATAGAATGAATAAAAATATGAGACGAAAAAGAAAGGAGTAAAAATGGAAGAGATTTTGAACGTAATTACAAATTCATTTGAATTAGAAGCATGCTTAAGACTGGTATTAGGCGCATTTCTAGCTGGAGTAATAGGATATGAAAGAGAAGCATGGAAGAAACCAGCAGGAATAAGAACTCACATATTGGTAGGAGAAAGTGCAGTATTGATAATGCTTTGTGGAATATATTTATCAAAAACAATAACTGGAGCTGATCCATCGAGAATACCAGCACAGTTGCTTTCAGGAATAGGATTTATTGGTGCTGGAACAATTTTAAGAGATGGATTTCATGTAAAAGGATTAACAACTGCAGCAAGCTTGCTTGCTGTAACGGGAATTGGGTTAATTGTTGGAGCAGGTGCTTATTTAGTAGCAATAGTAGCAACATTTTTTATTTATATTATACTTTCATATTCATATAAAATTTCAGACGCAGCAGAAAAATTTGATGAATTTGACTTTAAAATTTATACTGACGATATATATAAAAATTTAAAACAAGTTGAAAAAGTATTATCAAAAGATGAGATAATTATAAAGAGAATAAAAGTTGAATCAGATCATATTAGAGTAAAAGGAAAAATTTTAGAAAGTTTAAATAAAAACAGATTAATAACAGGAATTATGAAAATAGAAGGAATTAAAGAAATTGTTGAGGAATAATAATACTATGGAAAATATAGAGAAGATTAAAGAAAAAGCTGAATATTGTTTAAATTGCAAAACACATCCATGCACAAATGCATGCCCAATGAATACACATATACCAGAATTTATTTCAAAAATAAAAAATGACGAAGTTGAAGAAGCATACAAAATTTTAAGAGAAAATAACATTTTTTCTCATATTTGTAGCATGATATGCCCACAAGAAAATCAATGTGAAGGATCATGCGTAAGAGGAATAAAACAAACACCAACGCAAATTGGAAACTTAGAAAAGTTTGTTAATGAATGGGCAGAAAATAGAAAAATTGAAATACCTATTATAAATAAAGATGACAGAAAAGAAAAAATTGCAGTAATAGGATCAGGTCCAGCCGGATTAGAATGTGCATATGAACTAAGAAAAAATGGATTTAAAGTTACAGTATTTGAAAAGGAAAAAGAACTAGGTGGAATTTTAAAATATGGGATACCAGATTTCAGATTAGAAAAAAAGTATGTACAAGAAATTATAGAAATATTAAAAAATATGAATGTTAAATTCGAAACAGAAAAAGAGTTAGGAAAAAATATTCATATTGGTGATTTGAAAAAAGAATATGATTGTGTATTTTTAGGAATAGGAGCAGAAACTTCAAGCAAATATGACTTAGGAGATTTTGAACAAATATATGATTCAGACTATTTCTTGAAAGCATATAATAGAAATAATTTTATTCCTAATTTAGGAGACGTTGTAATAATAGGCGGAGGAAATGTTGCAATGGACTCTGCAAGAGCAGCATTAAAAATGGGAGCAAAGTCATCAAACATACTATACAGAAGAGATGTAGAGCACATGCCTGCTAGAAAAATTGAATTAGAAGAAGCAATCGAAGATGGAGTAAATCCTGAATTTACAACAAGAGTTATTAAAGCAGAAGGAAAAGATAAAAAGATTGAATATGTAAAATGCATCAAAACAAAAGTTGTTGAAGGAAAAGCAATGGATATTCCAAATACAGAATTTGATTTTAAGGCAGATACTGTTGTATTTGCAATAGGATTAAAACCAAACAAAGAAGTTCTAAAAGCAGAAGGTTTGGAATATAATGAAAGTGGACTATTAAAAATAGATAATAAAGGAAGGACAAATATCGAAGGAGTATATGCTGGAGGAGATTTGTCTGAAAGTAAATCAACAGTCTGCAGAGCACTTGGAAGTGCAAGAAATGCAGCAAATGCAATTATAGAATTTTTTGAAAAGGGAGATATAAATGTTTAAAGAATATATTATTGCAAATGAAGATCAAATGATAAAAGACTTAGGAGAAATGATAAAAATCCCGAGTAAATTAGAAGGATATGATAATCCTCAATATCCTTTTGGAAAAAATGTAGATGAAGCGTTAAACAAATTTTTAGAAATAGGAAAAAGACTAGGATTTAGAACAAAAAACATAGATAAATATTGTGGGTATATTGAATTCGGAGAAGGCGAAGAACTAGTTGGAATAATTGGACATTTAGATGTAGTGCCAGAAGGCGAAGGATGGACACATCCACCATTTGAACTTACTATAGATAATGATAAACTTTATGGAAGAGGAACAACTGATGATAAAGGACCAATGATAGCTAGCTTATATGCTATGAAAGCAGTTATGGAAAATACCGCTGTACATAAAAGAGTAAGATTAATAATTGGATTAAACGAAGAAAATAGTTGGAAGTGTATAAATTATTATAAGGCTCATGAAGAAGCACCAACAGTTGGATTTAGTCCAGATGCTGATTTTCCTTGCATATATGCAGAAAAAGCACTTCTTACAGCATATACATCTGAGACATGTGTTGAAAATGATAAAATTAAAATAAAAGAAATAGACTGCAAAAATAATAGAGTTAACGTAGTTCCAAAGTATTGTTCTATAAAATTAGAAGTAGACTCAAAAATAGAGGAAGAAGTAAAGAAAATTTTATTAGAAAAAGTATCTGAAAATATATCTTTTACAAAAATGCAGAACGAATTTTATATAGAAACAAGGGGAATACAAGCTCATGCAGCACATCCCAAATTAGGAAAAAATGCTGTTTCAGAGATGGTAATGATTTTGAATGAATTGCTTAATAGATATGATGTTGAAGAAAAAACAATAAGACTATTAGCTACTAAAGTTAGAAGAGAAACTAATGGAGAAAGCTTAGGAATTGATCACAAAAATACAGAATTAGGCGATTTGACTTTAAACTTAGCACAACTAAAATTAGAAGATGGAAAAATAAAATCTGGAATGAACTTAAGAATACCAGGAGATCAAAGCCTAGAAGAGGTTAAAACAAAAATAGAAAAAGAATTAGATGGAATAGAAGTAAAATTTGCTGGAGAAAAACCAGCACTATATATTCCAAAAGACAATGAATTAGTAAAAAAATTATGTAGAATTTATAATGAATATACAGGTGAAAATAAAGAACCTTTAGCAATTGGGGGAGCAACATTTGCAAGAGCTTTCGAAAACTGCGTTTCATTTGGAGCAATAAAACCAGGCGAACCTGACATGTGCCACCATGTAGATGAATATATTAAACATAAAGATTTAATAGATGCTTGTTGCATGTATGCAACTGCAATATATGAATTAGCGCAATAAAATAATTGACTTAGAACGTATTAACTGTTATAATAAAAAAACGATGAGGGAGTAGTTAGCATATTAATATGTAATATATTCAACATAATGATAATAATATCTGGATATATTTTAAATAATGAGACTTATCTGTAGCAACTACAGATATAGTCTTTTTTTATACGAAAAATATCAGTTATATGTGCCAACATACGACCATAAAATATATAAAGGAGAATCAGTCGTGGGAATTGGAGAATTAATAGTATTAAGCTTAGGATTAGGAATGGACGCCTTTGCTGTTTCAATATGTAAAGGTTTATCAATGAAAAAAATGAACTGGAAAAAAGCTTTAATTATAGGATTGTATTTTGGAGGATTTCAAGCTATAATGCCAGTACTAGGATACTTTTTAAGTAAAGGATTCGAAAATTTTGTAACTAGTATTGATCATTGGATTGCATTTATTTTACTTAGTATAATAGGTGGCAAAATGGTAAAAGATGCTTTTAGCCAAGGAAATAGCGAAAACTGTAATGAAGACGTTGGATTTAAAACAATGATAGTTTTAGCAATTGCAACAAGTATAGATGCATTAGCTGTTGGAATTACATTTGCGTTTTTAAATGTTAATTTAATTTTAGCAGTATCATTAATTGGAATAATAACTTTTCTTTTATCTGTAATTGGAACGAAAGTGGGAAATGTTTTTGGTGACAGATATGAAAACAAAGCAGAGCTTTTGGGTGGAGTTATCCTAATTTTCTTAGGAATAAAAATTTTATTAGAACATTTAAATATTATCAAATTCTTTTAATATTTTTAATAGGAAAGATTAAAGGACTTGCTACATATAAATAATAATATACATAAATTTACAAAGATAAATTTCGCACATAAACAAAGAAACTTAACTTAAAAAAATATAATGAGTGTAAAGACTAAAAACGTTGGCTTTTAGTCTAGCAATTCAACATACATATGTATGTGTATAAGAAAGGAGAATTTATGAGATATCCAAAAGAATTGAAAATAGGTGATTACATAGGTGTAACAGCACCATCAGCAGGAATAATTGAAGAATTAAAAATTAAAAGATTAGAAAATGCCGAGAAAAACTTGAGAGAAAAAGGTTTTAACTATATAGAAACATCTAATGTTAGAAAAGAAGAGAAAGGCAGAAGTTCATCAGCAAAAGAACGTGCAAAACAATTCATGGACTTATGGAATAATGAAAAAATTGGAGCAATAATATCTGCAACTGGTGGAGATTTTATGTCAGAAATATTAGATGAATTAGATTTTGAAGAAATAAAAAAGTCAGAACCAAAATGGTTTCAAGGATATTCAGATAATACAGTATTAACATTTGAATTACCTTTATTAGCTGACACAGCATGCATATATGGACCAACTATAAAAGATTTTGGAATGAGAAACTTACATAGATCATTAGAAGATTCTTTAAAAATTATGGAAGGCAATGAAATAACACAAGAAAGCTTCGAAAAATGTGAAAGTAGAGAATGGACAGAAAGAACAGATCCATATGAAGAATATGATTTAGTAGAAAAAGTTGAATGGAAAAATCTTAATGGTGAAAAAGAAATTATTTTTAAAGGAAGAGCAATAGGTGGTTGTTTTGATGTAATTACTAATTTAATTGGAACAAAATACGATAAGGTAAAAGAGTTTATAGAAAAATATAAAAATGATGGTATAGTGTGGTTTTTAGAAGTTTTTGAAATGTCAACTCCTCAAATATATTTACATTTATGGCAGATGAAAAATGCTGGGTATTTTGAACATTGTAACGGAATTATTTTTGGAAGACCATTAATGGTAAGAGTAGATTATGGTATTTCATATGAAGAAACACTAAAAGATGCACTTGGAGATTTGAATATACCAGTAATATTTGATAGTGATATAGGACATGTTTCACCACAAATGTCTATTGTTTCAGGCGGAATTATAGAAGTAACTTCAAAAGCAGGAAAAGGAACTATAAAAAATTACTTTGAATAAACTATTTTCTTAACAATTGTAGAAATTCACAAGGTAAATTTCTGTACATTCATATTTTATAAAAGTTTCAGAGATTTATATTACAATACAAGAAAAACGGGTCGGCTAAGCCAACCCGTTTTTTGTAACCTGCTTACAGAAGAACTATTTTCTTTTGGCAACGTTTTGCTTTTTAGGTGAAGAGAAAAATCTCGAAAATGCAAAGCAAATATTTGCAACAAAAGCAAAAACAGAACCTACTACGAAAAACAGCAGCTTTAATGTGAAATCGACAATTGTCTTTTCCACGTTTACCAACTGTACAAAAAACTTGTACAGGATCATTACCAAAAGCGCTGTTACAAGCAGCTCGCTAATACCAATTAGGAGCTTAACAAAATTGAAATCGTTTTCTGCAGCAAAGGCTACAACACAATCCGAAGAATCATGTAAAGCTTTGCGAGCTTCTAAATTTTTTTCAATTTTTTCATCTGCATTGTCAGCCTGCTTCTGATAAACTCGTTTCTGCTCAGGATTAGTTGCCTTTAAAGCAATATCGTGACAATAATCACGTTCTGCTTCAAAATCCTGAATTTCAGAATGGTAATGAGCCATCCGAAGCTGTGTCATCACAATCTTGCCTCCAAAAGAGCCAAGAAAACAGGTTAAACAAATAATTGTTACAAGTGTGACAACAGTTAGAATGAGTCTAGTGACTGCATTCCAGAATTTTTTGAAACTTTTTGTTGCTTTGTGTGTCATAATGCATCCTCCTTAAAATAGTTATTCAAAATATTCTTAATAAAATTTTCTCTAAGTTTATTATAACATAAATGTATATAAAAATAAAAATAACATTAGAAAAATGTAACAAAAAAGTAATATATAGATAAAATTGCATAAAAAATAATCAAAAGAATTGTAAAAAGATTTGACAAAAATAATATTTTAATAGATAATTAAGGTATTGAAAAAAAGAGATTACAAAAGAAATCTGAAAAGTTACAAAGGAGGAAAAAATGTATATTTTTAATAGAATTACAGTTGTTCCACAATTACCAAAAGAGTTGAAGAAACTAACAGAAATATCAAATAATTTATGGTGGTCTTGGAATACAGAATTTTTAAAAATTTTTAAAATGATTGATCCAGATTTATGGGAGAGAATCGACAAGAATCCAACTAAATTTTTAAAACTAGTTGCACAAGAAAAAATTGAAAAAGCAGCTAAAAATGAAGAAACTTTAAAATTATATGAAAAAGTAGTAGGTAATTACGAAAATTACATATATAGCAAAGACACATGGTTTGCTAAAAAATATCCAAATAACAAAAAAGATTTGATTGCATATTTCTCAGCTGAATATGGATTAGATGAAATCTTACCTATATATTCAGGAGGACTTGGAATATTATCAGGAGATCATTTAAAATCAGCTAGTGATTTAGGTATTCCATTAGTAGCAGTAGGGCTACTATATAAAAATGGATATTTCAATCAAAAAATAAACGGATATGGACAACAAGAATCTGAATACAATAACATAGATTTATACAACTTGCCAATTAATCCTGTAAAAACAGAAGATGACCAAGATATGATTCTTGAAATTCCTATGCTTGGAAACACACTTCACTTAAAGATTTGGAAGATTCAAGTTGGAAGAGTAAATCTATATTTAATGGATTCAGATATAGAACAAAATATTGAAGAATTTAGAAATATAACATTAAAACTTTATGGTGGAGACAAAGAAATGAGAATAAGACAAGAGATTGTCTTAGGTATGGCTGGAGTTGAATTATTAAAGAAACTTGGCTTAACACCAACAGTTTACCATATGAACGAAGGACACTCATCATTCTTAACTCTACAATTAATAAAAAATACAATGAAAGAAAAACAAGTATCATTCCAAATAGCTAAAGAAATTGTAACTTCACAAACAGCTTTCACAACACACACACCAGTACCAGCTGGAAATGATATATTTGATATCGGTTTAATAGATAAATATTTCTCAGGAATATGGGATGAATTTGGAATTTCAAGAGAAGACTTTCTAAGATTAGGAATGAAAGAAACTGTAACTCTTGATCCTGGTTTCAACATGGGAATTTTAGCACTAAGAATTGCAGGAAAAAGAAATGGTGTAAGTAAATTACATGGAGCTGTTTCAAGAGAATTATTCTCAGAAGTTTGGCCAGATATTGCAGCAAATGAATCACCAATAACATATGTAACAAATGGTATTCATACTTGTAGCTGGTTAGCACCAAACATTAAAGAATTATATAATGAATATTTAATTCCATATTGGCAAGATAATATCCAAGATGATGCTGTATGGAAAAAAATAAATTCAATACCGGATGAAAAATTATGGGCAGAGCATTTTAAGAGAAAAGAAAAATTAATGTCTTTAATAAAGAAAAATGTTACAGAAAGATATAAAAGAAGCGGATATAGTTATGAAGATATAAATGATGTTGTTAATAAACTAAATCCTAATGCTTTAACAATAGGATTTGCAAGAAGATTTGCAACATACAAAAGAGCAACATTATTGTTCAGAGATATAGAA
This sequence comes from uncultured Clostridium sp., assembly GCA_900556975.1. Taxonomy (GTDB): domain Bacteria; phylum Bacillota; class Clostridia; order TANB77; family CAG-508; genus UMGS1994. The sequence goes on from USQZ01000016.1 coordinate 14,393, forward strand.
AGATTAACACAATTACTAAATCAAGAAAATAGACCTGTTCAATTAGTATTCGCTGGAAAAGCACATCCAGCTGATGTTGAAGGACAAAACTTAATAAAACAAATTCATGAAATTTCATTAATGCCACAATTCAAAGGAAAAATATTTATATTAGAAAACTACAATATAGGAATGGCAAGATATTTAGTAAGTGGTGTAGATGTGTGGTTAAATAATCCTAGAAGACCAATGGAAGCATCAGGAACATCTGGAGAAAAAGCATCTGTAAATGGTGTTGTAAACTTTAGTGTACTAGATGGTTGGTGGGCTGAAGGATATGACACAACTAATGGTTGGGCTATAGGAACAGAAACAGATTATGATTCATATGAAATCCAAGACAACAGTGATAGCGATAGCATCTATAGTACATTAGAAAATAAAATAATCCCAACATACTACAAACAAAATGATAAAGGATATTCTAAAGATTGGGTAAGATATATGAAAAATTCTATAATGTCAACAGGTGGAAGATACAGCACATCAAGAATGTTAGTTGATTATATGGATAGAATATATATGCCATTATGCAATATGTATAATAAAAACTTCAAAAACTTAGACAATGTAAATGATTTTGTAAAATGGAAAAAATCTGCAAAAGAAAGATGGAACCAAATCGAAATAACACAAGATCACAATATTGATAATGTTAAATTAAATGCGGGAGACATAATTGAAGTTAAATGTAAAGTTCAATTACCAAACTTCAATCCAGAAAACGTTTCAGTTCAAGTATATTACGGACAAATATTAGATACAGGAATTGTTAACAATGTTTGCGTTACTGAAATGAAACAAGTCGAAGCAAATGATGAAGAAAAAGTTTATACATATTCAGCAAAAATAAAATTAACAACAGGCGGAAACTTTGGATATACATTTAGAGTTATACCAAAACATGAAATGCTATTAGATTCAGAAAATATGAATTTAGTAAAATGGATGACAAGATAAATTAAAATTTTAAAAGAACTAAAGTCAAGAAACTGATTTTAGTTCTTTTAGCATTGAATACAAATATAAAAAAAGAATATAATATATAGCGAAAATAATAAAAAATTGCCGAAAATACTTGAAAAAAAAGAAAATTGTGATATACTAATCATCGGTAAAATTGTAAAAATATATAAAAAGGAGATATAAGAGAATGAAAACATATTTAAGAAAAACTAAAATTGTTGGAACAATAGGACCTGCAAGCGAAAATAAATTACCAGAATTATTCAAAGCTGGATTAAACGTTTGTAGAGTTAACTATTCACACGGAAGCTATGATGAACAAAAAGAAAAAACAGAAACAATAATCAAATTAAGAGAAGAATTAGATTTACCAATTCCAATGATACTTGATATGCAAGGACCAGAAATTAGAACTGGTATGTTAGTAACAGGAAAAAATGAAAAAATTCAATTAGATGATGGACAAAAATTCGTATTAGTAAACGAAGATATTATAGGAGACAAAGACAGAGTTTCAGTTTCTTATAAAAACTTATATCAAGATGTTAAACCAGGATCTAAAATATTAATAGATGATGGTGCAATCGAATTAGTTGTTGACGAAATAGTTGACAAAGATATTCATTGTACAGTAGTTCATGGTAACGGATTAGGAAGCAGAAAAACTATGAACCTACCAGGAACAGCAGTAAGATTACCAGCATTAAAAGAAAAAGATATAAACGATTTAAAAACAGCTTGTGAACATGAATATGATTTCGTAGCAATGTCATTCACAAGAGGTAAAGATGATATAGACCAAGTTAGAAAAGTATTAGATGATAACGGTGGAAAAGACATAATGATAATAACAAAAGTTGAAAATGTTGAAGGATTAGAGCATATGGAAGAAATCGTTGAAAACGCTGATGCTCAAATGATCGCTCGTGGTGATATGGCTACAGAAACAGACTTCACAGAACCACCAATTATGCAAAAGAAATTCATCAAATTATCAAACAAAGCTAATAAACCAGCTATAACAGCTACACAAATGCTTGAATCAATGACTCATAATCCATTACCAACAAGAGCTGAAGCTAACGACGTTGCTAATGCAATTTATGATAGAACAAGTGCTGTAATGTTATCAGGAGAATGCGCAATGGGTGAATATCCAGTAGAGTGCGTTGCAACAATGGATAAAATAGCAAGAAGAACAGAACCAACAATTAATTACTGGAAGAGATTTGATGAAAACGATAACTATGAATTAAAAGACTTAGAAGATAACATAGCTTATACAACATGTGTATTAGCTAAAAACTTAGAAGCAGATGCAATTGTTTGCTATACTCATACAGGAAATTCAGCAAGAAGATTAGCTGGACTTGGAGCAGGATGCCCAATATTAGTTGTTACAGATAACAAGAGAACATTCCGTCAATTAGGACTTGCTTGGAACGTATTCCCAGTATTTATAGAAAACAAAGGTAATATCAATACTGTAATTAAAGAAGGAATTGAAAAACATAAAAAATTAGGAAACTTAGAAGCAGGTGACAAAGTAGTTGTTGCTGGTGGAGATCAAATATTACCAGATTACAAATCAAGCAAAGCTATAGGAGGATTCTTAACAATAGAATAATAAAGTTAATATTATTTTAACAATTTAATAATAAAATGTAATAAAGGGGGAAACAAATAACCGATATAATAAATTTAATTATTATATCAAAAAAAGTTTCTCCCTTTTTGTATAAAAAGGAGGAATAAATATGGAAGACACATTACAATCAACAAATAAAACTTTAGCACAAACTTTCGTATGGATGTTTCTAGGATTATTAAGCACAGGAATAATCGCAGCAATTACTTACTACACAGGAGCAATTGTTGAAATTGCAAATAGTTGGAAAGTTATATTAATTAGTCAATTTGCAATAGTTATAATATGTGATTTGTTTTTTCATAAGTTGTCATCTGGAGCAGTAACATTATTATTTTTTGGATATTCTATGATAACTGGACTAACATTTTCAACTATATTTGTAAGATTTGAACTTACATCAATTGCATATGCATTATTTGCAACATCAGCTTTCTTTGGAATATTAGCGTTTATCGGATATAAAACAGATAAAGATTTAAGCAACTTTGGAATAGTATTGATAGCAGCTTTAGTTGTTGCTTTTATATTAACAGTAGTAAATTTATTTCTAGGATATACAACTTTAGACATAGTTCTAAATTGGGTTGTACTTGGAGTATTTGCTGGATTAACAGCATATGACATGAACAAAGTAAAAGTGATGTCAGAAACTTATGGATATGATCAAGAAAAAGTAGCTATATATGGAGCAATGCAATTATACTTAGATTTTATTAATATGTTCTTAAGAATATTAGAAATCTTTGGAAAAAGAAATAATTAAAAAAAGTTAGTGCTAGTCACTAACTTTTTATATAATAGGAAAGATTGAAAAATTTCCTATTATATAAAAATAAAAATGCACAGAAATTTGCTTTGCAAATTTCGCACGCGAACAAAGACGCGGACTTAAAAATGTTATAATTAGTGCAAACGTTATAAATAGTCCGCTTTTGTTCTACATACATAGAGGTAGAAATGAAAAAGTTTATAGTAGCATTTAAATTTGCATTTTCAGGATTATTTAATGCAATAAAAAAAGAAAGAAATATGAAGATACATCTACTAGCAGTGATAGTTGTTTTAATAATGGGATACTTATATAAAATATCTAACGTAGAATGGATGATTTGTATAGTTTTATTTGGTTTAGTAATTTCATCAGAACTTATTAATACAGGAATAGAGCAAACTGTTAATTTAGTGACAGAAGAAAAAAATCCCATAGCAAAATATGCAAAAGACGTTTCAGCAGGAGCAGTACTTGTAAATGCAATAGTTTCAGCTATAATAGCAGGAATTATATGGATTCCAAAAATTTTTTAAATAAGTTCATAATTAGTTCATAAATATTTGCTATATTAATAACAGTTTAGAAGTAGTTTTTTTATATTTTCATTATCCCCTTTTAAATGAAAAATAGCTACTTCTAATTTTTATATAAGGAAGCTTTTTTGAGTTTCATATTGCATAAAAAAGTAATATTTTAAAAATTATAAATTCCAGTCTTTTTACATGTGAAATTTTGAAAGCAACATTCCGTATATTGATGAAATTATGAATGTATAATAAAAATAAAGAGGTAAAAATGTTTAAAATATTAGTAGTAGAAGATGATAAAAATTTAAGAAAACTTATAGTAACATGTTTAGAAAAAGCAAGTTATACAGTATTTGAAACTCGTAATGGAGAAGAGGCACTAGACTTGATGGATAAAGAATATGTAGATTTAATAGTTACGGACATAATGATGCCTGAAATGGACGGATATGAATTAATAAAGTCATTAAGAGAAGCAAATTATAATACACCAATATTAATTATAACTGCCAAAGAAGATATTGAAGATAAGAGACAAGGATTTAATTTAGGTGCAGATGATTACATGGTTAAGCCAATAAATATTGATGAATTAATTTTGAGAGTCAAATCATTACTTAGACGAAGTAATCAGGCAAATGAAAGAAAAATAAAAATTGGTGAAGTAGAGCTGGATTATGATAAACTGGAAGTGAAAAAGCAAGAAAAAGTATATCAGTTAACGCAAAAAGAATTTTATTTATTATACAAACTTCTAAGCACACCAGACACAATTTATAAAAGGCAAGATTTGATAGAAGAAATCTGGGGATTAGAAAATGACTCAGATTTCAGAACGGTTGATGTACATATAAAAAGATTAAGAGAAAAACTTGAAGACATAAAAGAATTCGAAATTGTAACAATAAGAGGAATAGGATATAAAGCAATAATAAAATAAGAGGTAAAAAATGTTTGAGAAAATTTTTGGGAGGCACAAATCATTACAAAGAAATTTAATAAAAGAGTTTGTTGTTGTATTTATTGCACTAATACTATTATCAATTTCCGTATTTTATTTTAGTGTAAACAACGCAATAGAAAAAGAATTAAAAAATTCAGCAGAAACAGGAGAAAGCATTAATTCAACACAAGTAGTATCTATAGTAAGACGAAGTATTGCTATATCAATAGGAACAACTTTTATATTTATAGTTGTTATAATGAGATATAGCGCCAAAAAAATATTAAAGCCAATTAATCAAATAAATGGAGCAATGCAAAAGGTTGCAGCAGGTAATTTTGATGTACAGCTAGAAACTCAAAGAGAAGATGAAATTGGCGAACTAACCAAAAACTTTAATGTAATGGTAAAAGATTTAGGAAAAATAGAAGTACTGCAAAAAGATTTTATAAATAATGTGTCACATGAAATGAAAACACCTATAAGTTCAATAAAAGGGTTTGCACAGTTACTTGAAGAAGCGGATTTAACAGAAGAAGAAAAGAAGGAGTATATAGGAATAATTGTTGAGGAATCTGATCGATTATTAAATATAAGCAGTAATATTTTAAAACTTTCTAAATTGCAAAATAAAGAGAAATTAAATAATAAGAAAGATGTAAACATTGGTGAACAAATTAAGAAAGTAATTTTATTGTTAGAAAATAAAAGAGCAAAAAAACAGATAGAAATAAATTATGATTTACCTGATACAATAATAAATGGAGATGAAGAATTGCTACATCAAGTATGGATGAACTTGCTAGATAATGCTATAAAATTTACGGGCAACAATGGACATATAAATGTTGAAATTAAGCCAAAAGAAGATAAAGCGTTGATATACATAAAAGATGACGGAATTGGAATGACAGATGCAGAAAAACGAAAAGCCTTTGAAAGATTTTATCAAGTTGACGAATCTCATGGAAGTGAAGGAAGCGGACTAGGTTTATCAATTGTAAAAAGGATTATAACACTTTCAGGAGGAGAGATAAGAATTGAAAGCAAAAAAGGTAAAGGAACAACATTTATAGTAGAACTACCATATGAAGAAAGCAAGGCTAAAAATAAAATAGAAATAAAATAGAAAATTACTTGCAAAAATAAATAATAATAGGTATAATTTGGATAGAATAAAAAGGAGGAAGGAAAATCATGAACAAGTTAAGTAAAATATTAATTGCAATAATTGTTATATTAGTAGTTGCACTAGGAATTGTTACATATAATTACTTTAGCCTAAGAAAATATTCAGATGATAACCTAGAAAAAATGCAATATATGTATACTGAAATAAACGACTTACATAAAGAATTAGGTGAATATAAGAGCAAATATGAAGTATTAGTTAATGGTGAACAAGAATAATTTATCAATTATATGCTAAAAGACAGGACTATTTATCCTGTCTTATTTTTTATAGAAAAATTGTAAAACAAGGGTTTTAAAAGACGGAAAAACGTGATATAATATAGCACCAGGAGCGTGATAAAATGAAAAAAACTTTATATATATCAATAACACTTATAATGATATTAGTTTTACAAATGATACTACCATTGTACACGAATGCTTTAGAAATAGATAATGATAAAGAAACATTAGTTGGTGCAGGAGAAACTTCAATTAATGTAAGCCTAAAACGTGACAGTGTAGATAAGAATAAAATAAATATTACAGCTACAGATTCAGCTTATAAGATAACAGAGCTAAAATATGTACATAAATATATAAAGATAGAAGAAATAGAATACTTTGAAGCTGATAACGAAGACGTACATACAATTTCAATTACACCTGCTCAAAAAATAGAGCAATCATTTGAAATGGATGGTTATGGATCATATACAGTATATGTAAAAAATGAAAAAGGTGATAGATATTTAAGCAGAATGACAATAAAAGATCCAGCTGAAATGCCTGATATAACTTTAACTAGAGATTCAGATGACATGCGTAAATTAGAAATTCAAGTAACAAGCAAGAGTAACAAAATAGTTAAAATTAAAATAGCTAAAAAAGAAAAATATGATGATACTATAGATTTTGAAACTCAAGGTGAAGAATTAGAATTTGAACAAAGTAATAATGTAAATGTAAAATATACATCATCTACTCAAAATGGAATATATGTAATATATGCAGAAGATGACCAAGGGAATAAATCAATTTCACAAACATATTTAGGTGAAACTAAAACTCCAATTCAAGCAAAAACAACATTAGACAATAAAAGTAGAAAAGCTCAAATAGAAATAGAAGATAGCTTATGTAAAATCGTAAAGGTTAAAGTTGCAAAAAAATCAAAAATAAATAACATAAATGATTTTAAAACAGAAGGAGAAAGTATTGAAATAGTACCAGCCAATAGTATTAATATAGAATATGTTGCTCCAGAAGATGACACATATATGTTTTATATAGAAGACGAAGCTGGTTACAAGAAAATGATACAAATGAGAATTACAAAAGAAAATTCTATAGATATTTCTGTTTCACAAGATGATAATGACAAGAAAATTGTAACAATAAAAGCAACTGATTCAATTTGCGATATTGTAAAAATAAAAGTTGCATTAGGAGATAATATTGATAGCGATTACTTTAAAACAAACGGACAAGAGCTTCAAATAACACCTGGTAAAGAAGTTGAAGTAAAATGTTCAGTAAGTGAAAATTGTATATTAAATATATATGTTGAAGATGAAGATGGATATAAAGTAATTACTACTAGAAATATTATAGGCATACCAGTAGATGATAATAAACAAGATGATAATAAGCAAGATGATAACAAGCAAGACGATAATAAACAAGATGACAATAAGCAAGATGATAACAAGAAAGACGATAACAAGCAAGATGATAACAAGAAAGACGATAACAAACAAGACGATAACAAGCAAGATGATGATAAGAAAGATGACAACAAGCAAGATGATAATAAAAAAGACGATAACAAGCAAGATGATAATAAAAAAGGCGATAATAAACAAGATGACAACAAACAAAATAATAATAATCAAAACAACAATACTCAAAATGATAATAAGCAACAAAACAACAATTCAAACAATAATAAACAAAATAATACAAACAACAATTCAAATCAAAAAGAAACAACAACTAATAATCAATCAAATGTAAACAGTAATTCATCAAACAGTTCAACAACAAGCCAAAGCAATTTACCTAAAACAGGTTGGAACAACATAATGTTAGTAATAACAACTGTAATCGTTGCAATTTGCGCAGTTGTAAGCTTTATAAAATATAAGAAAATAAAATAATATGAACGTATATCAATAGTTGAGGCGGAAAATTAATAAAGTTTTCTGCCTCAATTAATTATAATGATAAACACTCAGCTATACTGGGAAAAGTAATTTTATTATGATGTAGTATTTGAACTAATAACATTCAAATACAGTTTGAGATAAAGGTAAGCACAGAGTTTTTTAAGCTTCTGTGCTTTTTGAATATATGAATATAAAAAGCATAATATTAAATAGGCGGTGATATTATGAAAATAATAATCTTTAAAAAGAAAAAAATAATAATCACAACTTTAATAATTATGCTTTTAAATATACTAGTTATAAATATTGCACCAGAGATAATTACAAGCTTGGCATTTGAAAAAAAGAAATATTCAATAATGTCTGAAGAATTAAATGAAAAAATAAAAAATCATGCAGAAGAAAATGAAAAAATAGCTTATTTAACATTTGACGACGGACCAAACGCACAAGTAACACCAAAGGTACTAAAAATATTAAAAAAGGAAGAAGTCAAAGCAACATTTTTTGTTATTGGAAAAAATGTTGAGGCACATCCTGAAATAGTAAAACAAGCGTATGAAGAAGGACATTACATTGGAAATCATGGATATAGTCACAATAATTCAATCTTATATAAAAATGATGAAACATTTGTGAATGAAATAAGAAAAACAGATGAAGCAATTGGCAAAGCGATTGGAGAAGAAAAATATTCATCAAAAATATTTAGATTTCCAAATGGATTTATGTCGAAATCATATAGAAAAAGAAAGGATAGAGCAGAAGAGCTATTAAAAGAAATGAATTATTCATATGTAGATTGGAACTGTTTAAATAATGATTCAATAAGAAAATATTCAAAGTTTCAGTTAGTTGAAAATTTGAAAAAAAGCGCAAAAGACAAAGATATTTTAATAATACTAATGCATGATACAAAAGATGTAAGCAACAGCTCAGAAGCATTAGAAGATTCAATAAAATATCTGAAATCAAAAGGTTACCAATTTAAAAATTTCTATGATTAATTCAAAAAATGAAAATATCTAATTGACGAAATATTTAGAAAAATATGTACAAAAATGAAAAAGTATGGTAAGATATACAAGTAATTTATTACGTAAAATCAAAAAAGGAGGAATTAATCATGTCAGGACATAGCAAATGGCATAATATTGCAGCTAAAAAAGGAAAAGCTGATGCTGCAAGAGGAAAAGTTTTTACAAAACTAGGTAGAGAATTATTAATAGCAGTAAAACAAGGTGGTCCAGATCCTGCGGGTAATTCTAAATTAAAAGATGTTATAGCAAAATGTAAGGCAGCAAACATGCCAAATGATACAATTAACAATGCAATTAAAAAAGCTTCTGGATCAACAGATTCAGCAAACTATGAAGAAATTACATATGAAGGATATGGAGTTTCAGGGGTAGCTGTAATTGTTAATGCATCAACAGATAATAGAAATAGAACAGCTGCTGATATTAGACATGTATTTGATAAAGCAGGAGGAAACCTAGGAACAACAGGTTGTGTATCATATATGTTTGAGAAAAAAGGTGTTATAGTAATAGATAAAGAAAGTACAGATATGTCAGAGGATGACTTAATGTTACTTGCAATTGATGCTGGAGCAGAAGATTTCGAAGCACAAGATGATTGCTATGAAATAACAACAGCACCAGAGAACTTCTCAAAAGTTAGAGAAGAACTTGAGAAGAACAATTTATCATTCGTTGAAGCAGAAGTAAGAATGATACCAAATACATATGTTAAATTAAGTGAAAAAGATGCTGAAAGAATGGAAAACTTCTTAGAGAAATTAGATGACCTAGATGATGTATCAGACGTATATCATAACTGGGATGAAGAATAAAATTAAAAAGGAATTTTTAGAATAATATATGAATAAAAACCTCCGTTTTATAAAAAATAATAAAAAGGAGGTTTTTTTATGGATTTTAGAACAGATATGGCTGTAGAAAGAAGAGATGTATTTAGAAAAATAAATAAGATATCTAAAGAAATCCCAGGAATAGAAAGCGAAGAAAAGCAGATTTCAGATACAATTCATGTATATAATGTTAGAGTAAAAGACGATGAAGGAGCACAAGCAATACAAAAGCCAATTGGAAATTATGTGACAATTGATGTTAAAAAAATGAGAAATATTCCAAATGAAGAAAAAGAGAAAATCGCTTTTGCAATATCAAGCGAGCTACAGCAATTAATTAAAGGGTTAGTTAATCCTAAAGATGAAATATTAGTTGTAGGATTAGGAAATTTATATTCAACACCAGATTCTTTAGGCCCAAAAGTAATACAAAGCATTGATGTTACAAGACATATTTTTAAATATTTACCACAATACGTGAACGAAAATGACAGAGAAGTTTCTGCAATTTCACCAGGTGTTTTAGGAAGTACAGGAATTGAAACACAAGAAATATTAAAAGGAATTGTAGATAATGTTAAACCAAAATTAATAATTGCAATAGATAGTTTAGCCTCAAAGAGTGTAGAGAGAATAAGCAGTTCTGTACAATTATCTGATACTGGAATTATACCAGGTGCAGGTGTTGGAAATAAGAGAAGAGAGCTTTCAAAGGATACATTAGGAGTTCCGGTAATTGCAATAGGTATTCCTACTGTTTTAGATTTTGCAACAATTGTAAGCGAAGGATTAGATTTGTTCATAGAGAATTTGCAAGATAAAGCAATGTCAAACGAATATTTAAATCAATTACATGATAGAGATAATTATGAAGAAGTAAAATCAGCATTAAATATGGGTGAATACAATATGATTGTTACTCCGAAAGAAATTGATGATTTAGTAGATAATATGAAAGATATTGTCGCAAAAGGAATAAATATTGCAATAAGTTAATAAGAAAAATCTTATATGTAATTTGCACATATAAGATTTTTTTACGTTTATTAATTATAGAAGAAAATATTATATTTGATTTTTGAGTGACGCACAGTTTGAAAGTTTTTCCTCAGGTCTTCTAAACGAAGTTTAGTAGGTGAGAAAATATTTTAGCAAGGAACAAAAAAATAAATATAATACATTCTTAGCAATAAAAAACATTGCACTTATGACGATTATATATTCAAAAATATGTTATTGACATATTAGCTTACAATGAATAAAATTAGGAGAGAAGACATACTATAAAATGAAGCAAAAATAAATGAAAGAGAGGAAAATAATATGGGATTTATTAAAGCATTTACAGGAGCATTAAGTGGAACATTTGCAGATCAATGGTTAGACTTCTATGTGCCAAAAGCAGGAGTACCAGCAACAGCAGCAGTATTTGGAGCAGAGAAAAAAGAAAAAGATAATGGTAGAGGAGAAAATACAAAAGGATCTGAAAATATAATAACAAACGGAAGTAAAATAGTAGTTCCAGAAGGAACAGCATTAATTACATTACAAGATGGAGCAATAACAGGATGTATAACAGAGCCGGGAGGATTTATTTTTACATCAGATGATTCTAATTCAAGATCATTCTTAGCTGGAGATGGAATAATTTCATCAACATTAGGAACATCTTGGCAAAGATTTAAATATGGTGGAATACCTGGAAGTGAGCAAGTAGCTATATATGTAAATTTAAAAGAAATACCAGGAAACAAATTTGGAACACAATCAGAAATATATTGGGATGACGCATTTTTAGGAACACAAGTTGGAGCATTAGCAAGAGGTACATATACAATGAAAATCATAGATCCAATATTATTTATAAAATCATTTGTACCTGCTGAATATTTAAGACCAGGAGCAGAAGTGTTTGATTTTGCTGATATGGATAATCCAGCAGGAGAGCAATTATTTAACGAAGTTGTAGGAAGCTTATCAGCAGCATTCTCAAATTATTCAAACGATCCAAGTAGAGGAAATCGTATGGCAAAAATACAAGGAGATCAAATTGGATTTGCTCAAAGCTTATCTCAAGCAGTTGAAGAAGGATATGGATGGAAATCAGGAAGAGGATTAGAAGTAGTAAAAGTTGCAATAACAGCTATTGAGTATGACGAAGATACTAAGAAATTATTAAGTGATGTTAAGAAAGCAGATGCTTTGTCAGGTGCAAGAGGAAACTCATTTATGCAACAATCAGTTGCACGTGGATTCCAGGCAGCAGGTGAACAAGGCGGAGGATCTGGAATGGCATTTATGGGAATGGGAATAAATTCAGTAGGAGGATCAATGGGTGCTTTCCAACAGCCAGTTCAACAGCCTCAACAACCAGCTCAACAGCCAGCACAACCAGCGCAATCACAAGAAGATCCATATGAAAGATTAGCTAAATTAAAAAAATTAGCAGATGATGGAGTTATAACTCAAGAGGAATTCGAAGCAGAAAAGAAAAAACTTTTGGGGGGTTAAAATATGAACGAAGAAAATGAAACAACTGTCATAAAAACAGATGTTGGAGCAAAAGATGGTCAAAACAAATGTCCTAAATGTGGAGCTACAGATATTTCATTAAATCCTAGAAGCGGAAAGTTGAGATGTAATTTTTGTAGATATGAATTTGAACCAGAAAAATTTGATGCAATGGAAAAAGATATAAGCAACCTACAAGGAGAAGTTGTAGGTTCAGGAGCATCTGATATAATTGCAGACACAAATGATATGGTGACATTTAAGTGTAGTAGTTGTGGAGCAGAGGTTGTAGTTGATACAGCACAAGCAACTCAAGCTAGATGTCATTGGTGTAGAAATACATTATCTGTAAACCAACAAATTCCCAATGGAGCTGTACCAGATACTGTACTTCCATTTAAAATTTCTAAAAAGGAAGCTAAAGAATCAATTGAACAATTTGTAGGAAAAAGAAAATTCTATGCTCATCCTCAATTTAGAAGAGAATTTACAACAGAAAATGTAATGGGAGTATATTTACCATACATGATTGTTGATGCAAATGCACATGCCAATTTGCAAGGACAAGGAGAAGTAGAAACAAGAAGTTGGACAGAGAAAAATGGAGACACATATAGAACATATTATGATGCAGATTTATATGACATTGAAAGAGATTTTGATTTAACAATTGAAGGTTTAACAGTTGAATCAAGTAAAGATAAACTTGATAGAAGTGGAAAAACAAAAACAAATAATATTATAAATTCAATTATGCCATTTGATACAGAAAACTGTGTAAAATGGGATTCAAATTACATAAAAGGATATACATCAGAAAAAAGAGATACAAATGTTGATGAATTAAAAGAACTTGTTGAAGCTCAATCAAAAGACATAGCAAGATTTGCAGCAAACAAAACAATTACCAAATATGATAGAGGTGTAAGATGGGATTCTGAGAGACTAGAAGTAAAAGGGCAACAATGGAAATCAGCATACTTACCAGTTTGGCTATATAGCTATCAAGAGAAAAAAGGTAATGAAAGTTTATTACATTATGTTGCTGTAAATGCCAGAACTAAAGAAACAATGGGAAGTGTTCCAATTCATATGCCTAAATTATTTGCAATGTCAGCATTTGTTGAACTTTTAGGTATAATCGCTATGATGTTTACAATGAGTGATGATAGATATTGGCCATGGCTATTTTTATTAAGTGGTTTCATATATTTCTGGATAATATATTCTAAATATAGAAACACAGGTGCAAGACACAATTATGAAACAGAAACAAAAACAGATGTGAAAAATTTACGTGAAGAAGATAGATTTATTAGAAAAAGAACTAGACTTGATAATTCAACAATGGAAGGAGCTAATAATAAAAAAATTACAGGAAACGTAGGTTTTAGCTTCGACAGTGTAAAAAATATGCTTAAATAAAATTTTCAATAAAGAGAACTTAAAAGAGTTCTCTTTATTTGAAATATATGATATACTTCATAAGAAATTAAAACAGAAGGAGTGATTGCACATATGGGTGAAAAAATAAAAATATTATGCTATGGAGACTCTAACACTTGGGGCTATATACCAGGAACAGATCATCAGAGATTTAGCAAAGATGAAAGATGGCCAGGAGCTCTTCAAAGAATGTTAGGAGATAAATATGAAATAATTGAAGAAGGATTAAATAGCAGAACTTTAATATCAGTAGATAAACGTAGAGATAGAGAAGGTAGAAGCGGAGCAGAATATTTACTACCATGCTTAGATACACATGATCCAATCGATTTAGTAATAATAATGCTTGGAACAAATGAATTAAAAACAGAATTTTATAGAAATCCAAAAGAAATTGGGGAAATATTTGAAGAAAGTTTTGTTAAGAAAATTATTTCAAGAAAATCTGTATGCAGAAAAACTTGTCCCAAACTATTGATAGTAGCTCCACCAATAATAACAAAAGAAAGTCCAAAATTTATTGGTGGAATAGAAAAATCAAAGAAGATATCTGAGATTTATGAAGATATCGCAATGAGAAACGATTGCGAATTCATAGGTAACGAAGAATGGCTAGTTGGAGAAGATGGAATCCATTTAAGTAGAGATGGACACAGAATTTTAGCAAGCAAATTAAGCATGAAAGTTAAAGAAATTTTTAAATAAATATGTATATAAAATTAATAATTATTGGTATAATAAACAAGAGAAAAAAGAAAAGGAGATGTTAACGAATGACAAAATTTGTTTTAAATGAAACTTCATATTTTGGAAAAGGGGCAAGAGAAGAATTGCCTAGAGAAATCAAAGAAAGAGGTTTCAAAAAAGTATTAGTAGTAACAGATAAAGCTTTATTTGAAGTTGGAGTAACTGCAAGAGTAACAGAAGTATTAGACAAGGCTGAAATAGAATATTCAGTATACTCAGAAGTTAAACCAAACCCAACAATAAAAAATGTACTAGATGGATTAGCAAAATGCAAAGAGTTTGGAGCTGATGTAATAGTTGCAGTAGGTGGAGGATCTAGCATAGATACAGCAAAAGGAATTTCAATATTAATGACAAACCCAGATAGAGTGGATGTTGTATCATTAAATGGAGCATCAAACACAAAAAATAAAGGATTACCATTAATTGCATTACCAACAACATCAGGAACAGCAGCAGAAGTTACAATAAACTATGTAATAACAGATGAAGAAAGAAAAATAAAGATGGTATGTGTTGACCCACACGATATTCCAATCTTAGCAATAGTTGATTCTGATTTAATGGCATCAATGCCAAAGTCAATTGCAGCTTCAACAGGAATGGATGCATTAACACATGCAGTAGAAGGATATATCACAAAAGCACACAACACAATGTCAGATATGTTCCATATGAAAGCTATTCAATTAATATTTGCAAACTTACCAGCAGCAGTAAATGAAAAAGATGAAAAAGCAATAGAGAATATGGGACTTGCTCAATATATTGCTGGTATGGGATTCTCAAATGTTGGTTTAGGAATTGTTCACTCAATGGCTCATCAATTAGGTGCTGTATATGATACACCACACGGAGTAGCAAATGCTATTTTATTACCAACAGTTATGAGATTTAATGGAGCTGTATGTGCAGATAGATTTAGAGAGATACTAGTTAACATAGGAAGACCAGATGCTGCACACTTAAACGACCAAGATGTAATAAATACTTTCGTTTGGATGATAGAAGAGTTATCAAAAAAAGTTGGAATTACAATGAGAGTAAAAGATACAGGATGCAAAGAAGAAGATTTATCAATGCTTGCTGACAAAGCAATGCAAGATCCTTGCAAACCAGGAAATCCAAGAGAAGTATCAAAAGAAGACTTTATTAGATTATTTAGAGAAGCAATGTAATAAATTAAAAATCTCCACTTTGATAAGTGGAGATTTTTTTATGCTACAATATATTTTAATAAACAAAGTATAAATAAATGAAGCGGATAAAACAAATAAAAACCAAGTTGAATAGCTTTACTATTTTTTCCTCTTTTTCCATTATAGAATAGAATAAATAATAAAGAAATAATAGAAAACAGAAGCTGAAACAAAACGTAACGTATGGTAGCAACATTTACAACAGTAAGCACAGATAATTTATGTAAATACAAAGTAATCATTAAAAGTGATTCAGATAAAACCATATACATTTTATGATTCTTAAATACATAAAAGCAAACTATCATAAGAACTCCAATAGCTCCATAATCA
This sequence comes from uncultured Clostridium sp., assembly GCA_900556975.1. Lineage (GTDB taxonomy): Bacteria > Bacillota > Clostridia > TANB77 > CAG-508 > UMGS1994. The sequence goes on from USQZ01000016.1 coordinate 30,741, forward strand.
AAACCGAGTAAATTAGCAATAACAGCAAGCAATGCTATTAAAGGATAGCTAATATATTTTTTTTCTATTTTATCAAATACCCTGATTCCTAATAATCCAAAAGCTAATGTAAAGAAAATATTAAAATATAATGTGAAATTTTTACCTTCGAATAATAGCATAGCCGGTATTTGCGAAATAATTGCAAAAAATAATAATCTGACTAAATATTTAGAAAAACTTTTTGTATGTGCATATCCTTCAGATATTAAAAAAGCATATATAGGAAAAGCAAGTTTTCCTATATAAATAAGTGGAATAGCTAATTTGGAAAATACAAAAGGAATATGACATAAAAGCATACTAATACAAGCAATAATTTTTAATACAAATGCTGACATAATAAAACTCCTTTTTATAATTTATACTAATCTAATTATATCAATTATAAATAAAAAAATTCAATAGCAAAAAAAAACAATACCTGATTTAAAACCAGATATTGTATGCTTTAATTAGTATTATTAAAATGTATAAAATCCGAAGCAGATTTATAAAGAGAACAAATTTCACAACCATAGCAACAATAGATTTTATTAGAGAAAATTTTCTTTAATGTAGATAAAAATTCATCTTCTTCACTTAAAACATGAACATATAATTTATTAGGAAGTAAATTTAAAATAGTATTCAAAACAAAATCATTATTTGAAAAAGAAATGTCAGACAAATATTTTGCATCTAATATATTATTATCAATGGGAACAGGATTTTTATTTTTGTCAAGGAGAATAGATTCTTGATTAATATAGATTAAGTGGAGTACATCAATCTTAGAAGGTTCAGAATTAATATAATCACAAAGCAAAGTTATAAATTTATCATATTCTCGATTAATAATAAAATTATTAACAGATAAATCAACTAAATACTCGATTACTTCAAGATAATCACGAAGTCTAAAATTAATAAAACCAGCTAAAATCATAGAAGAATGATTTTTTATATAATCATAAGTAGAAAGAAAAACTAAATCTTTTTTACTTTGAGAGTCCTCTTCAACAATAGAAGAAGAGATATTAGAAATTTGAATTTGTTCAAATTCGTCAAAGTAAAAATAATTTTTCTTAATTATTTTCTTGATTAATTTTTTTTCGTATAAATCAATAATCATATTAGAAAGAAGCAGGGAAAATTTTTTACATTCAGCATCAAAATTATCAAATTCAAAAATAATTGAATTATTATCTTTTTTCATATTTTGTAGAATATTTTTCTTAGAAATATAGGAATATATTTCTTGAGTTTCACTAGAAGATTGTAGAATTAAAGTAAACATAGCTAAAGCCTCCTACAAAATGTATTATTAACAATTTATAATAGTTTATTCCAAAGCATAAAAAAAGAGTTTGTCATTATCCAACAAACTCAAGATAAATATAGTTCATATCCAATATGGATGATATAAACACAATTGAATTAAACTATTCGAAACAGTAATAATTAACAAAAAAGTGGATTTTTAAATCCACTTTTATCTATAAATATTATAATCAATATTATCAAAAATTAAGTCTTGCTCATAAATATCATCAACAAACTTTTCATCAATTTTATCATTTTTAATTTGATAGTAAAGTTTAGTAAATCGACCAATATGCTGTTTAATTCTCTTCTTAGCATAATCAACCATAGTTCCATTAGTAATAATAAATAGCCAGTCACTACTTTGAGCAAGTAGAAGCTCACGAGCACATTGATTTAAAGCTTTTTTTCGAACTTCATCTTGTTCATCAGGGAATAAGTTAGCAAGTTCAACCATTCTATTACCAGCTTTATGAAGATGACGATGAGCATAATCATTAGATTCATTTAACCATACTTCACTATATCCATTAGCACCCCAACTTGAACGACAAGGAGAAGCCACCTGAATACTAGGATGTCTATCAA
>USQZ01000017.1 GCA_900556975.1 uncultured Clostridium sp.
ATTCAGTTTTATTATTAGTTGGACAAGGTCCATTGGAAAATGAAATTAAAGAAAAAGTTAATAGGCTTGGATTATCTGATTCGGTTAAATTTCTTGGACAGAGAGATGACGTTTCTGAATTGTACCAAGCATTTGATTTGTTTTTGTTACCAAGCCTGTATGAAGGATTGGGAATGGTTTTAATAGAAGCCCAATGTGCTGGATTGCCATGTGTAGCTTCTACAGAAGTACCTAATGTTGCTAAGATCTCAGAATTACTTAATTTTTTAGACTTAAAAAGTTCAATTGCTATTTGGAATGAACAAATTATAAAAGATAGTAATTATGAACGTTGTTGTACAAAAAAATGTGCAATTGATAATGGTTATAGTATAGATAAGGAAAAAGAGAACTTAATGAATTATTATTATGAAAAAACTACAGAAAAAGTTGCTGTTGTAACTTCTGGATTTTTGCCTGTACCAGCTACAAAAGGTGGGGCTGTTGAAAATTTAATAGTTAATATATTAAATGAAAATGAAACAAATAAAAAGTTAAAACTTACTATATTTAGTGCTTTCGAGAAAAATGCGGTTGAAGATTCTAAAAAGTATAATATGTCAAATTTTATATTTTTTAAAACACCATATTTTATTAGAATATTTGATAAGATTACATATTTTGTAGCTAAAAATATTATTCGAAAAAAGAATTGTCAAAGTTACAGATATATATTTCAAAGGTTATACTATTTGAGAAATGTTAGCAGAAATTTGAAAAAGAATGATTATGATAAAGTATTGCTTGAAAATCATCCATCACAATATTTATCTTTAAAATGGAATAAAAATTATAAAAAATATGCTGACAGATATTATTATCATTGTCACAATGAATTTCCAGGTACATATGGATGTGATGAAATTATTAAGGGTACAAGAAAAATTATTTGCGTAAGTAATTTTATAGCAAAGAACCTAGAAAAATACTTGAATATGCCTGAAGATAAATTTGATGTGTTGAGAAATTGTGTAGATTCAAAGTTATTTAAAAGAAGTGTGACTGATGATGAGAAAAAAGAAATAAGAAGTAATTATGGTATAAAAGATAATGATTTTGTATTACTTTTTACAGGAAGACTTACTGCGGAAAAAGGCGTTAAAGAGTTAATATCTGCTATGCAATTTATAAAAGATGAAAACGCTAAGTTATTAATAGTAGGTTCATCGGTTAATGCGCTTAAAGTTAAAACTACATTTGAACAAGAACTAGAACAGATGATAGAAAATATTAAGGAAAAAGTAATATTTACTGGTTTTGTTAATTATGATGAGATTTATAGAATGTATGCTATAGCTGATATTGCTGTATTGCCTTCAATTTGGGATGATCCAGCTCCATTAACAATAATAGAAGCTTTGGTGAGCGGTCTACCTATAATAACAACAAAATCTGGAGGAATACCTGAATACGCTACAGATGGTTCTGCAATAATTTTAGAAAGAGATAATAATTTAGTAAATAATATTGTGAAATCTGTTGAAATATTGATAAATGATAAAGAAGAAATGGAGAAGATGTCTTGCACTGGAAAAAAAGTATCTAGTTCACTTACTTTACAATCATATTATAGTAATTTTATAAAAATATTTGAATGAGGACTAATAGAATGAAAATTGATTTTGTTATTTTATGGGTTGATGGGTCAGATCCCAAATGGATAAAAGACAAAGAAAAATATGTAGAAAAGTCTGTAAATGGCTCAGAATCAGATAATAGATTTAGAGATTGGGATAATTTAAAATATTGGTTTAGAGGAGTTGAGAAATATGCACCATGGGTTAATAAGATTCATTTTATAACTTATGGACATTTACCAGAATGGTTAAATCTGAATAATGAAAAATTGGACATCGTAAGGCATGAAGATATAATAGATAAAGAATATTTACCAACATTTAATTCAAATGTAATTGAATTAAATATGCATAAAATAAAAGGACTTGAGGAACATTTTGTTGCTTTTAATGATGATATGTTTATTTGTAGCAAAATGGAAGAAAAAGATTTCTTTTCTAATGAAGGATTGCCAATGGACGAATGTGTTCAAAATGTAATAATTTCATATGGAAATAAAGATCAAATTGCTCATGCTTGCTTGAATAATATAGATATAATAAATAGAAACTTTAGTAAAAGAGCTGTAATGAAAGAAAATATGTTTAAGTTTATTAATGTAAAGTATGGAGTTAGAAATTTTAGGACTTTGTTTTTATTACCTTGGTATGCTTTTACAGGCTTTTATAATCCTCATTTACCAGTTGCTCACTTGAAGTCAACATTTAATAATGTTTTTAATGTTGAAGGAGAGTACATAGAAAGAATGTTTAAAAATAAATTTAGAAAATCAGATGATATATCTCATTGGGTGATGAGATACTGGAATTTATGTTCTGGAAATTTTTGCCCACGTAAAAGTAATATAGGAAAGTATTTTGATGCGTCTGATGATAACACAGATATTTGTAAAGCAATTGAATCAGAGAAAGTAAAATTATTATGCATTAATGATTCATCTACAAATTATGATTTTGATAAAGCTAAATTAGAGATTAATGGAGCATTTGAGAATTTATTTCCTGAAAAAAGTACTTTTGAAATTTAGAAGGAGTTATTATGATAGAATATTTTTTTACATTTGGTATTGTAATAGTATTAACAGCTATAGCACAGTATTGTTATAAAAAAAATAAAATATTAAGTTATGTATGTTCATTTTTGTCAATATGTATTTTATCATTAATAGCTGCTTTAAGAAGGCTAGATGTTGGTGTTGATATAAAGGTATATGGACTTGATTTTTTTAATGCATGTAGATACTTTTCTAAAATGAGTAGTTATATTGCTTTTTATAAAAATGAGCAATTATACTTTGCGTTAAATTATATTGTTTTTCATTTAACTCAAAATATACGAGTACTATTTTTCATTATGCAATTTTTTATTGCATCTATTGTGTATATAATTGCGTATGATAATATGAAAAAAAGAGACACAAATATTTTATTGTATGTAATTGCGTATTTGTTTTTGTGGTTTAATACTTCTTTGAATATTTTAAGACAATCATTAGCAATTTTTGTAATATTATATGCTTTTAAATATATAGAAAATAAAAATTATTTTGCTTATTTTATTGCAGTTATAATTGCAACTTTATTTCATTCATCAGCAATAGTTTGTGTGGTCATTCCATTAGTTGATTACATTGCCAAGAAGAAAAATTGGAAAACATATTTGATTTCAAGTATTGTGGTTATATATTTTATCCTTTTTAATATAAGAATAGTTGCAATGTTGTTAAATAAGATAAACGTTATGCCTGATAAATATTTGCTATATTTATCTAGAGATGGAAATATGATAACTTATTATGCAATATTAAAACTTATAATGATCGTAGTTGTAGCTATGTATTTTAAAAAATCAGAGAATAATGAGATTAATAGAACTTTGTTTTCTATTTGTGTGTATGATGTTGTATTGTATACGCTTTCATATTTTATAAAATATGGATACAGAATATCATATTATTTTTTACCACATATGATATTGTTATTACCAAGAATGGAAGCTGATTTGAGAAAGAGTAAGGGAAGAAGTACATTCATATTGGTTAGTATTATATTGTTAATTGTATATTGGGTGGTAAGATATTCAATTGTAAAGTATGATGGAACAATTCCGTATAATTTTTATTGGGAGGTTTAAATGAAAAAAGTAGGAATAATAACAATTATAGATAACGATAATTATGGAAATAGATTACAAAATTATGCTATGCAGGAATTTTTAAAGGAAAATAATGTAGAAGCAATTACAATAAAAAATAATAAATTTTTTAATCATTTTGGAAGTTTTAAGAAAAGATTTATTTTGCTTTTAAGATATATTAACAGTAAAAGAATTTTTATAAAGAATTTATGTCCTAATAGATTAAAATGTTTTAAAAATTTTAATAAAAATATAAATTTTTCAAAGAAAACATATAGTGTATATTCTAAGAATATAAAAAATGATTATGATTTTTTTGTGGTCGGAAGTGATCAAGTATGGAAGCCTTTTTATCAAAGATTAAGTGATGTTGATTTATTAAATTTTGCTAATGATAATCAAAAGATTTCAATTTCAGCTAGTTTTGGAATATCAGAATTACCAGATGAATACAAGGAGAAAACTAAGAATGCGTTGAATACTTTTAAAGCAATATCTGTTAGAGAGGATACGGGAAAAAATATAGTTGAAGAATTAACAGGTAGAAAAGATGTAGAAGTTATAGTAGATCCTACTATGTTAGTACCTGTATCAAAATGGAAGGATGTAGAAAAAAAGCCAAGTTGTTTAAAAAGTGATAAATTTATATTAAATTATTTTTTGGGAAATTTATCAGAAAGTAGAAAAAAAGCTATAGAACAATTTGCTAATGATAATGAATGTGAAATAATAAATATTTTAGATAAAGATAGTGAATTTTATAAGACAGGTCCTGCAGAATTTTTATATTTAGAAAGAAATGCTTTTTTGATTTGTACAGATTCTTTTCATTCATCAGTTTTTGCTATTTTAAATAAAGTACCTTTTATTGTTTTTGAAAGAGAAGATAAAAAGGCAAATATGAATTCACGTTTAGATACCTTATTAAGAAAATTTAATTTAGAAAGTCAAAAATATAAAGAAGATAAAATAGAAAAATATGTTGATGTGAAATTTGAAGATTCTGATAAAGTATTAGAAGTGGAAAAAAATAAAGCTAGAATGTTTTTAAAAAATGCACTAAATGAGGAGAGAAAAGATGAAAATTAATCAGCGAAAAATTGGGGCTATTTTATCTTATATCGTTATTGCATTGAATATGGTAATAGGAATTGCCTATACACCTTTTTTAACAAGAAAATTAGGACAAGCTGAGTATGGATTATATTCAATAATAAATTCTATAATGTCTTATTTGACTGTAATGGATATGGGATTTGGTAATGCAATAATAATTTATACTGCTAGATATGTGAATCAAAATGATAAAGAAAAAGAAAACAAATTGCATGGTATGTTTTTTGTAATATATTGTATTATTGGTATTGCTGCTTCTATTGTAGGATTTGTCTTATATTTTAATGTTAATAATTTGTTTGGGAACTCAATGACGGATTCTGAATTATCTAAAGCCAAAGTAATGATGTTAATTTTGACGTTTAATTTAGCGATTACATTTCCTTTTAGTATTTTTGGCAATATATTAACTGCATATGAGGAATTTATAATTAATAAAATAATTAAAATTATACAAATTATATTACAGCCGTTAATTATGATTCCATTATTATTACTTGGATATAAAGCGATTGCAATGGTTATCGTGTTAACCTGTGTGAATATATTTTGTTTATTATTGAATACAGTAGTTTGTTTGAAAAAATTAGATATCAAGTTAAAATTTAAGGGATTTGATTTTAGTGTTTTAAAGGAAATATTTAAATATTCTTTTTATATTTTCTTAAATCAGATAATAGATAAAGTGAATTGGAGTTTAGATCAATTTGTTTTAGGTTCAATTTGTGGTACTGTAATTACATCAGTATATGCGGTTGCAGGACAATTGAATAATATGTATATGAATTTTTCGACAGCAATAAGTGGTGTGATGTTACCCAAAGTTACAAAGATGGAAGACAATAAAGCAACTGATAAAGAGTTCACAGATATTTTTATAAAAACAGGAAGAATACAATACTTATTACTTGCTCTTATAATAAGTGGATTTGTTTTATTTGGAAAAGCTTTTATAAATATGTGGGTAGGTTCAAATTATATGGATGCTTATTTGATTGCTTGTATACTTATGATACCAATTACAGTACCATTAATACAAAATATTGGATTGAGTATACTTCAGGCTAAGAATTTATATAAATATAGAACAATTATTTTTTTTCGGAATAGCAATTTTAAATATTTGTATAAGCATTCCTATGGCTAAAATGTATCAGGGAATTGGAGCGGCAATTGGTACAGCTTTTTCATTAGTTCTTGGTCAAGGACTTATTCTTAATATTTATTATCATAAAAAAGTTGGGCTTGATATGATTGAATTTTGGAAGAATATATTATTTATGACAGTACCCGTAGTTATAACTTTTTTAATTGGAATTGCGCTAAATAAGTTGATAATAAATAATAGTTTTATATGGTTGTTCTTAAAAATAGCTATATATACAATAATATATTCTATATTTATGTGGCTTTTTGCAATGAATAAGTATGAAAAAGAAATGATAATAAAACCGGTAAAAACTATTTTTAATAAAATGGAGAATAAAATATGATTGAAATAATTGACAAATCAGAGTGTTGTGGATGTCATGCATGTTACAGTGTGTGTCCGAAAAATGCAATTAAAATGATTGAGGATGAAAAGGGGTTTAAAATTCCAAAGATAAATAAAGAACTTTGTATTAATTGTGGTAAGTGTGATAAGGTGTGTCCAATAAAAAATACAATTAATGTGGAAAATAAGCCTGTAGCATATGCAGCATATAATAAAGATGAGGATACTAGATTAAATAGTTCTTCAGGTGGAATATTTTCATTACTAGCGGAATATATTTTGAATTTAAATGGTGTGGTTTTTGGAGCAAAGTTTAATGAAAAATTTGAGGTGGTACATGATTATATTACAAAAAAAGAAGATATTCAAAAGTTTCGAGGTTCTAAATATGTTCAGAGTGTAATTGGAAACTCATATAAAGATGCTAAAATTTTTTTGGAAGAAGGAAAATATGTTCTATTTACAGGAACGCCATGCCAAATTGAAGGTTTATTAAAATATTTAAATAAAGATTATGATAAATTATATACACAAGATATAATTTGTCATGGTGTACCTTCACCAAAAGTATGGAATAAGTATTTAAAATATCGACAAAATATTGATAATGCAAAGATAGAAAATGTAGAATTTAGAAATAAAAAGTATTCTAATTGGGAAAATTATGAAGTATGTTTTAAATATGAAAAAGAAATATATCATGTAAATCATAATAAGGATAGTTATATGAAAGCTTTTTTAAGAGATGCTTCTTTACGTGATTCTTGCTATGCATGCAAATTTAAATCAGTTAATAGGGCTTCAGATGTATTATTAGCTGATTTTTGGGGGATTAATAATTTAATGCCAGATTTCAATGATAAAAAAGGTTTAAATTTACTTATAGTTAATACAACAAAAGGGGAAAATTTAATTAAAAATATAGATCACTTAATAGAAAAAAGAAAAGTTGATGTTAATCAAGCAATTAAATACAATAAGAGTTGTGTTGAATCTTGTAAAATTCCTAAGATGAGAGAAACATTTTTTGAGAATATAAATGAAAATAATTTCGAAAAGGTTACAGAGAAATTTACAGTAAAATCATCTAAAAGTTTTATAAAAAGAGCTTTAAGAAAATTGAAAAAAATAATGTTAAAAAAGTAACAGAAATGTTGCTTTTTTTATTGAAAAAAAAGTTAGATATGTATACAATCATTGTATTATATAGTGGAGTTAAATATGAGAAAAAAGAAAAGTAGTAAGAAATTGTTATTTAAATGCATATTTTTAGTTTTTTTGTGTGTTGTTATAATTCGAATGTGTATTGGAACAGTAGTGATTATTTCGAAAAAAGATAAATTCAGCCTAAAAAACATATTTAATTATGGAATAAGTGATCTGAATGAAGATAGTAATGAAAATAGCTATAGTTTTGAAATAGATGATGAGGATGGATTTGCTTATAGTGATACTCTTAAAATGAAAATTAATATTTTAAAATATTCAAATGATAATAATTATAATATAGTATGTTTGGACAATGACATTGAACAAAAGAACATGGCTATTAGTAGTGATTATGTTGAAACTGAACTGGAATTAAATGAAGGAAAAAATGATATTTTAGTAAAAATATATAATAATGACAGTTTAGAAAATGAATATAGTAAATGTATTTATTATATAAAACCATATACACATCAATTTTTAGATGAGTTAACATTAAAAGGAGTAGGATGTCAATTTAGACCAACTATATATGAAACTAATTATAGAAAATCAATTAATTTAATTACAAAGATTGGTGCACAAGTAGTGCGTTGTGATTTAAAATGGCATACATTACAAGCACCAAGTGGGAAGTATATATATTTAGACTATTATGATGGTTGGATAAATAGTCTGAAAGAAAAAAATATAAAAATTATTGCACCAATAAGTGGTATGGGTAATTTTTTGGGCAGTGATCAGCAAATATCAAGTGAAGAAGAATCGAAGAAATTTATTAATTTTTATAATTTTGTTAGTGATAGATATAATGGTAAATTAGATTATGTTGAATTATTTAATGAACCTAATAATTCTGCTTATTTTGATGATGAAGCTATAAATTGGTACGTAAAGACTGCAAAAAAAATAAGTGATTTGAGAAAAAATAATGTTATAGCAGGAGTGGCAGCAAGTTATATGCAGGATAAACCGAAGGAAGTGTCTATTTCTACATATTTTAATAAAGCTACTAATGCTGGTTTAACTCAGTATAATATTCCTTTTTCATATCATGTATATGATTATGAAAACAAGAAGATTCAAAATGCAAGTTTATTGAATAAATTAAATGTGATAAGTGATTTGTTTTTAAATGATGGTGGATTTGAAAAGAAATATCTTACCGAATATGGGGTTAGTACATATACAACTAATAAAATTACGGAAGAACAACAGGCTGAAAAGGTAGTACAGCAATCAACTATATTGGATGAGAAAAATATTGATATGTCTGTTTTATATAGTTTTATAGATTTAACAACAAATAAAGCTGTTAGAGGAGACAACTTTGGATTGATGGGTAATGACTATACTCCTAAAAAAGCATATTATTCTATGAAAAACTACTATCAAAATACGAATGGTGCTGAGTATATTGGTGCTATTTCAAGTGTGGCTGATGGATTAGAGTTCCATGTATATGACAAAGATGGTGTTCCTTTAGCTGTGTGCTGGTCTAGAGATAGTAGTAAAACAATAGAAATTTTTTATTCAGGTTTTACAGCATATGATTTGTATGGAAATGAAATTGAAAATACAGATGGAAAATTATCTATTACAAGTTCACCTATATATCTAAAGAATGTTGATAGAAGTTATTTTTACAGAGCTATTTCTAATACAGCTGTTAGTGCTTATGATGAATTTTTAACAAATTATTCTGATTATTTAGATTCTTCAGGTGAAATGATTGCTGTTAAAAATGAAGTTAACAAAATGAAAAAATATGCAGAAGGTTTAGCAAATGGTGGAGAAGTTTCAGAAGTGGAAGCTTTAAGTAAAATGAAAGAGCATTTTGCTATAGGTGATATGATTCTAAAAGCTTATAAAGATGAAAAATTATCTTGTGAATATGTCAAATTAAGTAGTATGCTTGATCAACTTAATACTACTGGATATGCTTTTGAGGATTTAATTACTATTACTGCTAAAGATGTTTCAAATGCAAATTTGACAGCAACTGAAAAAATAATGAATACTTTTGATAATAAGGTTTCTGCCAATGTTAGTGTTGAGATGGTTTATCCAAATAAGATTAAAGCATTTGCAAAAGATTATTATGATACATCAAGTTACATAAATGGATTAGAGGAAGAGAATCCGATAAAGAATGGATTAATTATTGGTAAAGGATTACATGCTTATTATTTAGCTGGTTGGGCTGATTCTTTTGCTGATTGTTACTTAGAAACTCCTGAGATTACGATTCAGTATTCTAATACGGAATTAACAAATGAAGATGTAGTTGTTACTTTGGAGACTAATGTTCCAATCGAAATGGAAGGTTCAAATCAATATACATTTACAGAGAATGGTTCATTTACATTTAAATATACTTTATATGGTGAGCCAAAAGAAATCACTGCTGTTGTGGATTGGATTGATAAGGATGCTCCGGTTATTAGTGGTATTGATGAACGTGAAGATGAAACTGAGCAGGTTACTTTAAATGTTACTGATGATAATTTAGATATAGTTACTGTTACAAAAGATGGACAAGATGTTTCATTTAGTAATGGAGATATTTTGATAGAGAAAGGTGAATATGAAGTTGTAGCTAAGGATAGGGCTGGAAATTCTTCTGAAAGGTCTTTTAAAATAGTTGATTATATTGAAAGTAATAAGATTTATTATGTTTCTCCTGATGGAACTGGTGATGGTTCTTCTGAAGATTTACCGATGAATGTTAAAGATTTAAATAAATTGAAATTATATGCAGGAGATAAAATTTTATTAAAATCTGGAGAGAAGTATTCAGTAAATATTGAATGTAAGAGAAAAGGTTCACCTGATAATAGAGTTGTTATTTCGAATTATGGTGAAGGTGCTTTACCTGTTATAAATGGTTCTCTTGATTTGGTTTCTAATTTGAAGATTTCTAATTTGAGATTTACAAATAATGCCGAATCTTGTTTGGTTACAAATTATGATTATTGTGAGAATGTAAAAATTGAAAATTGTATTTTTGATAATGTGGCTGATAGTGCAATTTACTTAAATAGACAGGTTTCTAATTTTGAAATTACAAATTGTATTTTTAAAAATTGCAAGAATGCTGGTATTACAATGAAGAATGATTCTCAAAATTTGATGGTTGATGGTGTTAAGATAACAAATAATATTTTTGTTAATTTGACTAAGTCAATTGATATTGCTTCAGAGGTTGCGAATAATACTTTTGAAAATGTTGAGATTGGTGAAAACTATTTTATAGTTCAGACTAGTGATGAGGCTGTTATCAAGGTTGGAAAAATAGTAACAGATAAATTTGAGGTAAGTGTTTATAGTAATTTATTCTATTCATTTAGTAGGGCATATGAAGTGTTTGAGGATAGTTTGAATGATATTAAAGGACATTTGCTTTGCGATTACAATACATTTTATGCATATAAAGAGTCAAAGTATTTGAATGATATTAGTGATATTAAAGCATTGAGTGATGAGTATGGTAATGAGGCAAATTCTAATGTTACTGTAATTGATAGAGAGAAGTATGATGTTTATGATTGTTTGAATACGACTTTAAAACTTGATGATAAAGAACAAATTTTGAGTAATTTGACTGAGAAGATTGATGTTGGAAATAGAAGAATGAAGGTTGATGTTGTTGGAAGTCCTGATAAAATAATTAAGAATAAGGTTATGGGGCTTGAAGAGATGAAGACTTCTGATATTGAGGAGATTACGGATTCAAGTGTCGCTGATGAAGTTTTACCTCTTGCAGGATGGCAGAAGGTTTCTATTGCAATAATTTCAATTATTGTTATTACTGGTTTGTTCTCTGCAGGTAAGTATTCAAAGTATAAGAAAGATACTAAGAAACAGATAAGAAGAAAGTAGTAAACAGATTTACATAAATTCAAAACATAGAAAAAAGCTTGATTTTTCAAGCTTTTTTTGTGTATTTACATTTGAAGTAGAATATTATATAATAACTTTGGTTTTTGCCAAAGAGATTATAATAAAAGTAGGGGTTAGAATTATGAAGAACTATGAAGATACAATTGAAAAACTTGAGAAATATGGTCAAAACCATATTGTTAAAATTATGGAAAAAATGACAGAAGAAGAAAAAGATAGACTTGCTGAGCAAGTTAAGAATTTAGATTTTGATAGTATTGAACATTTATATAATGAATTAACTAAGAAAGAAGTTAATGTTGGAAAAGAGATTGAGCCTATTTCTGCATTAAAGAAAAATAAATTATCTTTAGAAGAATTGGAAGAAATGAATGATTTAGGAAAGAATGTTATAGTTTCTAATCAATTTGCTGTTGCTACTATGTCTGGTGGTCAAGGAACAAGACTTGGATATAGCAAGCCAAAGGGAACTTTTAAAATTGATGTTGAGCCTAAGCCTAAATATTTATTTGAAATTGTTTGTGATACTTTAAAAAGAGCAAATAAGAAATATGATGTTGTTATTCCTTGGTATATTATGACTAGTGTTGATAACAATGATGATATTGTTGAATTTTTTGAAGAGAATAATTATTTTGATTATCCAAAGGATAGTGTAATGTTCTTTAAACAAGGTCAAATGCCATTAATTGATGAGAATGGTAAAGTACTTATGGGAGAGAATAAACTTATTAAAGAGGCTTCTGACGGTAATGGTGGTATCTTTAAATCAATGGGTGTTCATGGTTGTTTAGCTGATATGGAAAAACGTGGTGTTAAATGGTTATTTATTGGAAGTATTGATAATGTTTTATTGAAAATGGTTGATCCTACTTTGATTGGGCTTGCTGAAGATAGAGGAGTTTTAATTGCAACTAAGTCTGTTTTGAAAAATGGACCTCATGAGAGAGTTGGTGTAATTTGCAAAAAAGATGGAAAGGTTGGGGTTATTGAGTATTCTGAACTTTCAAAAGAGTTAGCTGAAGCAGTTGATGAAGATGGAGATTTAACTTATGGCGAATCTCATATTATGTGTAATTTATTTAATATTGAGATTTTAAAGAAATTGGCTACTGTTACATTGCCATATCATAAAGCTCATAAAAAGAATAGTTACTTAAATGAAGATGGTGAATTAGTTGTTCCAACTGAACCAAATAGTTTTAAGTTTGAGACTTTCATTTTTGATTCTTTCAACTACGTAAATGATATTGCTATTTTAAGAGGAACTAGAGAAGTTGATTTCGCCCCTGTAAAGAATAAGGACGGAGTTGATAGTCCTGAAACTGCAAGAGTTTTATATAATAATTATTGGGCTAATAATGAAGAATAAAAAGGGATTTAGATGGAAAAGAATAATGAATTAATAGTTAGACCAAAAGATAAAAAATTTAAATTAAAAAATATATTGAGAAAAATTAATTTAAAAAAATTGCTTTTTATACTGATATTCTTTTTGGTATGTTATGTTATTTCTGAATTATTGAATGGAAATAGCATAGATTTTGTACGAATTTTTGATTTTTCAATCAAATGGACAGATAAGGCGGATTATGTTGATTTAATTATAAAAGGATTTTTTAAATGTCCAAAGTTTATAGTGAATTATTGTTTGTTTGTGTGTTTATATTTTATTTTGTATGGACTTACTAATAGGACAAAATTTTCTTGTTTGACAATTTTAACTTTTGATTTTTTATTTGGATTAATTAATTATACTGTTCGTAGTTTTAGAGGGGTTTCAGTTACTCTTTCTGATATATATTCTGTTAGAACTGCTCTTAATGTGGCTAGTGGATTGAAGTTATCTGTTAATGGTAATTTTGTAGTTTCAGTTGGTTTGTTTGCAGTGTTTGTGTTTATTATTGTAAAGATAATACATGTTAAGGATAAATATGAAAAAAGGCCAACAATTGCGAAGAATGTTACTATTGTTTTAGGTGTTATTGGTTTGGTTGCTATTTGTGCTCCAGATTATTTTACGAAGGATGTTCAACTTTGGAATATTAATAATGCTTATGCTGATTCTGGGGCTGGATTGACTTTGATTAGAATGGCTAAGGATTTTAAAGTTAGCAAACCTAAAAAATATAATGTTGATGATTCAAAGAATATTTTGGCACAGTATGAGGATGATGTTGATTCTGTTGAGGATACTTCAGATTTACCGAATGTTTTGGTTATTATGAATGAATCTTTTTCAGATTTAGCTTTATCGTATAATTTAGATTTATCTGATGACCCAATTGCTTTTTATCATGAACTTATTACTAGAGATAACGTTGTTAGTGGTGTTATGCATTCTTCACAATTTGGTGGAGGCACAGCAAATGTTGAGTATGAATTTATAACTCAAAATGCTACAGCTTTTTTACCACCTGGAGCAATGCCATATCAACAGTATATATCTAGCAATGTTAAACAATCTATTGTGGCTTATATGAACAGGCTTGGATATAAAACTTATGGTATTCATTCTTGGGAAAAATCGGGATATAGTAGAGAAAAAATTTATAAATTTTTAGGTTTTGATTATGCTTGGTTTAAGGAGAATTTAGGTAATTTACAATTTGGTCGTAGCGGATATTCTTCTGACCAGTCAACGTATGAGGTTTATTATGATATTATGAATAATAAACCTGATGATGAAAAAAATTTTTCATTTATTGTTACAATGCAAAATCACTTGCCTTACAATGATGTTGATCCAAATGGAATTCAATTTTTAGATGGAGATAATGATATTATAAGTTATTTACAGTCAGAATATTTAGCTGATATGGCTTTGAAGAATTTGATTGATTATTTAAGCGAGTACAAAGAGGATGTTATTGTTTTGTTTTTTGGAGATCATCAACCTAATTTAAATCAAAAGGATTTATATTCACTTACTGGTAATTATGCTGAAGATAGTGCATCACAAGTTGTTCCGTTTTTTATATGGGCAAATTTTGATATTAATAAAAAAGATAATATAGAAACTAGTGCTAATTATTTAGAGAGTTTGTTACTTGAAGCTGCTGGAATGCCTAAAGATTCTTATACAAAGTATGTTGAGAGTGTAAGGGAAGAGATACCTGTTATAACGAATCATTATTATATGAATAATGATGGAGATTCATATGAGGTTAATGATAGTAGTTCGCCTTATTTTGAGAAGTTACAGGAGTATTGGAGAGTTATATATTATAATATGTTTGATAATAAATAAGAGATTTGAGCTTAAGATGAATTTTTATAGTTTATTTTAGGCGAAAATCTCTTTTTTAGTTTACAGTTAACATAAAAAATGGTATAATTTAAGCGTACCTTGAAAATTTAATAAATCCAATTTCTATTCAAAAAGGAGGCAATTATTATGACGTTACCTATTTCAAATTATAAGGAGCGGATTATAGAGGCTGTAGCCACCCATTCGTTTACCATAATTTGTGCAGAGACAGGTGCCGGAAAATCAACACAGGTTCCACAGTATTTAACATCTATTGCTGAGCAGGTTATTGTTACTGAACCGCGTGTTATGGCTGCTAAAACTTTAGCAAGACGTGTTGCTGAAGAAATGGGCACTGATGTTGGTGAAAGAGTTGGTTATCGTACTGCATATGACAGTTCTTGCTCAGAAAGAAGCGAAATTGTTTATTGTACTGATGGTCTTCAGCTGATTAGAACGATTTTTAATCCTGACAGCGAGGCTGAAAACATCTTGATTATTGACGAAGTTCATGAATGGAATCTGAATATTGAAACTTTAATTGCATGGGTCAAATATATGCATGGAAAGTGGAATACTAAGGTGGTAATTATGAGCGCAACGCTAGATGTTATTAAGCTTATGGGATTTTTAGGCGAAGATTTAACTGCCATAAGTGTCCCAGGAACATTGTATGATGTTGAAGTTGAGGAACGACCGGCTGAGGACTTGGTATATACAATCATCGAGAATATCGAGTGCAATAAGAATGTTTTAGCCTTTGTTCCAGGTAAACGGGAAATTCATAATGTTATGGATGAATTGAGCAATACGGACGCTGTTGTTTTACCTTTGCATGGAGAGATGGACTGGGATGAGCAGAGTAAATGCTTAGAATCATATTCAAAGCCTAAAGTTGTTGTTGCAACAAATGTTGCACAGACTTCTCTTACTATTTCGGATATTGACGTTGTTGTTGATACTGGTACAGCGAGAGTGTCTGTTGCGAAGGATGGAATTCAGGGGTTATTCTTGGAAGAGATAAGTCTTGCAGACATTATTCAAAGAAAGGGGAGAGCTGGAAGAACTAAGGATGGTAAATACATTTTGTGTAGTGATTATCCTATAAAGTACAGAAAGAAAAACTCAATTCCTGAAATTCAGAGAAGCATTTTGGATCGTGTTGTTTTACAGATGGCAGAGATTGGGATTGATGCAGAGAAGATTAAGTTCTTCCATCAACCAGATATCAGTGCAATACAGAATGCCAAGAAGGAGTTGAATGCAATCGGTGCACTGGATGGCGATGATGTTACAGAGCTTGGTCACAAAATTGTTAAAATGCCTGTTTCAGTTCAGCTGGCAAGGATGATTGTTGAGGCTGAGAAGTATGGTGTTACAGATCAGGTTATTACAATTGCAGCGATTATTGAAATCGGTGGTTTGCTTGAAAGAAATGCAAATTATATTGATTTTACAGCAGAAGATAGCAGTGATTTGTTGGCTGAGTATGATGTTTGGAAAGCAATTAATGGGATGGAGTATATTGATTTTAGAAGTATGGGAATCAAAAAGAAGAACTACTTTAAAATCAAGGAACACATCAAGAAGCTTAAAGAGACATTGTATGGTGTTGTAGATGTTACATGCCATGATGATCGTGAAGCGGTTCTGATTTCCTGTTTATATGGTTTAGTTTCAAACATCTACGTAAGAGGGGATGATATTTTCTACGGCACTGATGGAACAACAGTACGGCTTGATAACAAGAGCTGTATCGCATATGATTATCCTAAAATTGTAGTTGGCATTCCAAAGACGATTGAATACAAGGATGTGTATGGATTTAATCGTTCAATGAACTTGCTTACATGTGCAACAAAGCTGGATATCTCTATGCTAAATATGATTGCGGAGAAGCAGATTTTTGAAGAGCCAACTTTACGTTACAGCAAGAGAATGGATGCGGTAGAGATTACAGTAAAAAGATATTTCGCAGGTATCTTAGTTGATGTTGAAACATCTTATGATCTTTCTCATCCAGAGCTTGAGAGACTTAGAGAAGAATTTGAAGCTGAACTTGTAAGTCAAAAAATCGGTAAAGAAAATTCAATCCTTCAGAATGTTATCGTGATTGATGGCAAGCAGTTCGATGTTCATCACAATATTTTTGATCGAAGAGCAACAGTTTATCTGGATATGGAGACATTATATACGACAGAAGAAAAAGAGGTTTATCTAGATTCTGGCGAAAGAATATATTTTGCAGCTCCAATGTCTATGGGCCGGATGGAAACGAATATTGTTGCTCTTAGAAATGCTGTTGAAATGAGAAGAATTGCACAGCTTCGTGACAAACTGAAAAAGAGTTGTGAGGCTCTTAAGATTAGTTCTCTGAAAGATGTTATGAACAATGCATCTATTCTTGGAAAAGTAGAACTTACTACTGATAATGGTGGATTTGGTGATACACCAATTTACGTGTATGTAGCTTTGAGTTTGAAGAAGAACAATGTTGTGATAAGGATTGTCGATGATGAGGCACTGGCGAACGCAGATACATTGGAGACACTTCAGCATTTGTTCTTAAGGGAAATGATGAAGAAGTATCCTGAGAGTAGTTTTAGTCATGAGAATGGTAAGAAGAAAAAGCTTATCCAGGCCGAGTTGGAGGTGAAGGCGGATTTCGATTCTCTGATTAGAGAAGTAGCTTGCTCACTTACGATTGACAACTTGAGTGAGAACTTAGAGTTCTTAGAGGAATATTATTTCGAAATTATGTCGAAGTAGAGCTGGTTGCACAAGAAAAGAGCTACCCAATAATATGGGTAGCTCTTTTTGCTACTTAATTGATAATACATAAAATATAATATTTGTTTTTGTGTTCCTTACTAAAACATTTTCCCACCTACTAAACTTCGTTTAGAAGGTTAGGGAAAAACTTTCAAACTGCGCGTTACTCAAAAATCAATTTAATATTTTTTTATTTAATAATATTCTTATTCAGTAAGTAATTCCAATATCTTAGGATAAATATCTTCAGCTTTATTATTCCAATTATCTACAATTGCTTTAGCTTGTTCTTTTGAACCAGCAAAAGTTTGAATCTCAAAAACAATATTATTATTTTCAACAATCTTGCATTTTACTGTAAAATGATTTTCATCAATTGGAGTATAATCAGAAGAAATTGAAAATTTATCTTCAATATCATCAAGACTTTCCTTCAAATTATTATCAACTTGCAAAGTTAAAATTCCAGGAATCATATCAGCAGTAAGTTCTATTGCACGTTTCCCTTCTGGAGTAATATTATATAAAATTTCATCATCTTTTTTATAAGAAATTACATATTTATTTTCAATCAAATCAAGTAAAAATTGTTGAAAATAAAAATAATTTAGTTCCGTAATAGAAGTAACTAGTTCTAAAAGAGCTTTTTGATTAATAGGTTTACCAATTTTATTTAAAATATATAAAACAAGTAATTTATGTTCAGCCAAGCTTGAACTATCCTCAGTAAGTTTCATAAAGTAAATCACAATCCTTTCATAATTAGCATAACAATTATCGTAATTATAACACAGAAATTTACAAAAGAATAGAAAAAAATAAAGAAAACTTAATTTAAAGAAAAAAATGTCGAAATGGCACGATGAAAAAAGCTTTACAAAAAGAGAAAATCGTATTAATATAAAAACATAAATTGCAATTTAAAATTTTAATTCAAAAAATTCCAAAAAGAAAAAGGGGCAAAGCCCCTATTCCGAGTAGCATTTTTTAATCATATGCACGTTCAATCTGTGCTTCAAATTCGTCAGATATATAAGAATACCCAACATTTGAATCTGAGTAATATTTATACGCCATGATGGATGAGTTCTCATCAAACACGCTTGCATTACGTGAAGATGAATTAATTGTTACCCAATAATTATAAGAATCATCGGGAGTGGATGAATCAGTTACGGACAAAATACAATTTTGTAAATCATATTTTTTTAGATTTAGATTAATGTTGTTAGATGTTATTCTGAAAACCTGTGGCAGGATGTTGTAAGTGGCAGTTGAGTACATTTCATTTGATGTATATACTTCATAAGCAGTATCATCAAATGTTGTGATATACCCATATGGAATGTGCTGTTCATCACAGAAATTAATAATTTCTGACAGTTTATCAGAATCTGTTTCCACATATACTCCAATTAAGGAATTATCATCTAATAATGAAACAAGAGTGTCTATAAAAGTGCTTAAAGAAGCATCCTCATAAATAGACAAAACAATGGGCTTGCCAAGGGTGTCTACAGACTGATCTGGAAAGCTATACCAAGCCACATATTTTTCCTCAACAAATCCAACGATTTTTTTATTGGTCTTTGGATCTGTATATCTCACCTTATCCATACCATCATCAGTATAGTAGGTTAGACTGTAAACTTTTGAGCCAGTTTTTAAAGTACAAATGACTTCATTTTTTTCTGGAGTAGAATACAACTTGGTGCTTTGAGTAGTGAATTCTAAATCACCAGTTGCTTCATAGTTGACAACATAAACGCCAGCAACTAAAAAAATAATAATTAAGCTGATAATTTTCAAGAAATCCCGCATGAAAGCAATTACCTCCTTTTCTTATTTGCTACTCTAATAATAAATCCATCAAATATAGTATAACAGAAAAATCATTAAAAATAAATGAAAAAGAGGAGAAAAATGTTGAAAAATCAAGCAATTTTAGGATTTACTATAATTTTAATGACAATCACACAAATATTTTGTCCACTAGCGTTTAATTTAAGTCAAAATAACTTTCAAATATATAAAACAAATTTGAATAAAAAAGAAGAAGTGATTTGGAAAATTGAAATACCAAAAATAAATTTAAATGCAGAAATAAAAGATGGTGTAGACCAAGAAAATTTAAATAAATATGTAGGTCATTTCGAAGAAAGTGGATATATTAGTGGAAATATATGCTTAGCAGCCCATAACAGAGGATATAAAGTAAATTATTTTCAGAATTTAAAAAACTTAGAAATAGGAGATAAAATTATATATCAATATAAAAATATGAAATTAGTATATATAGTAAAAGTAATAAAAATAATCCAGGACACAGATATAGATGTAATCAAACCAACTAAAGAAAATAAAATAACATTAATAACCTGCGTTGAAAATAAACCAGAATTAAGAAGATGTATACAAGGAATATTAAAAATATGAAAGGAGAAATTCGTATAATTTTGAAATATACGAGAAAAGAAAATGAAATTAATAAAGATAGTAGGAATATTAATAATAATTTTAGTATTAGCAACAAGCATAGCAAATGCTACATTCACTATTAGTGAAACACAATTATATTCTAAAGGTAAATGCAAACCATTACTAAAAGTAGCAAGCAATGGAGGAGAAATAACAGTAACAAAGGTTTTTTATAAAAACAACGGAAAAGAATATCCAGCATATTGCGTAAATAAAGAATTAGGTGGAGTAGGTGAATATGGAAGTTATTCAGTAACAATAAATGAAGCAGTTAGCAATCCACAAGTATGGAGAGCAATAACAAATGGATATCCATATAAATCATTAGAAAGCTTGGGAGTTTTAGATGAAGACGAAGCTTATGCAGCAACGAAACAAGCAGTATACTGCGTACTTTATGGATATGATTTATCTAGATATTCACCTATAGGTGAAGCAGGAGAAAGAACCCTAAATGCGATAAAAAAGATTGTAGACATTGCAAGAAACACAAGAGATACAAAGCCAAGTAATCAGATAAAAATTATAAAAAATGAAGATTGGAAGATAGATGAAAAAAATAAAACATATATAGCAAAAACACTAGAAATCAAAACAGAATGTTCAGTACAAAAATATATTATATCTTTAGAAGATACAAAAGAAAATCAAATAAAAATTACGGATATGAACGATAATGAAATCCAAGAAACAAAAGAGAATAAATTTAAAATTAAAATGCCAATAAATTTATTAGAAAAAGACGGAACAATAGGAATTAAAGTACAAGCCAATTTAGAAACAAAGCCAGTATTATATGGAAACTCAAATAATAGTACATATCAAAATTATGCATTAGCAGGCGAAATATATGAAGGCGGAGAAGGAGAGATAAAAGTGAATTATAATAAAAATACAAACAGATTAAAAATTATAAAAAAAGATGACAATGATGGAAAAGCATTAGAAGGTGTGGAGTTCAACATCATAGATGCAAATGGAGAAATAAAATATAGTAAAGTAAAAACAAATGAAAAAGGTGAAATAATAATAGATGGAATTTTACCAGGAAAATATTTTATAGAAGAAGTATCAACAAAACAAGGATATATAAAATTAAATAATAAAGTAGAATTTGATATAGATTTAAATGAAGAAGTTGAAGTAACAATTACAAACGAAAAAGAAAAAGAAGAACCTAAAAAAGAAAAAACGTATACAGAAAAAAATTATAAATTGCCTGTAACAGGAATGTAGAAAAAGGCCAAATTGAACTTATTACAAATTTTAAAGTTCACATATTTGAGCGTGCATAAATTTGAAAGGTAAAATTCTGTACATTATTAATTTTATATTATGAGAAGTTCAAAGAACTTTCTGTAATATAAAAATGAGGAGGACCCCCATACGGTAAAATTATCTACCGATGAGAGTCCTAAAACGCTGCGACAATTATGAAAAACTTAACTGAACTTAAGCGGTTGCAACCTCGGAATGAAGAAGACGTTCATACTCTGCCTGAAGCTCTGCCTCGTTGACATACAGCACCAATTTATTGGCAAAGATGCGAGCTTCTTCAACTCCCATATTGTGTGCTAACCCTTCTTCGTAAAGCCAACGGCGAGATTCATCCAGAAGATTTAAATCTGCGCCATAGCAGATATGCGAAAACTCGGTTGTTTTCTGTCTTGCACATCTCTGCTGCCGGATAAGGTTGCTTTCGGCCAACTCTTTGTAATGTTTCTCCATTGAATAGCTTAAACTTGTTCTTGACATAGCGTCAACCTCCTTATGAATGATAAATTTATAGTACACTATTATTATAGCACAAATAAAAAAATACGTCAACATTATGTAAATTTAGATAGCAGATGTTGATATCAATACTGAAGTTTATCATAGCTAATCTACTTGTATGAAAAAATAGAATGCGAACATTGATATTGATGTATTTTTAATTGTATTAAAATTTTTTATATAAATAATGGTGAAACATTAATTAATATTAAGAATTTTCTTTGCTCTTAAAATATCATCATTATTTGCTAGTCTAACATTTTCAAGAGGATATACTAGACCAAGCTCTTTCCATTTAAATTTACCTAAGTCATGATATGGAAGAAGTTCAACTTTTTCCACGTTAGAAAGAGTTGAAATAAAATCTTTTAAACGTAATAAATCATTTTCATCATCTGTATATCCAGGAACTAAAACTTGTCTAATCCAAAATGGAATAGAATGATCAGATAAATATCTAGCAAAAGCCAAGTTATTTTTATTAGATAAACCAGTTAAAACTTTAGCTTTTTCATCATCTATATGTTTAATATCAAGTAAAACTAAATCAGTATATTTCAAAAGTTCTTCAATAGAATCATTGATAGGTAAACTGCCAGCAGTATCAAGACATGTATGAATATTAATTTTATGCAATTCTTTAAATAAAGAAGTTACAAAATTAGCTTGAAGAAGCGGTTCGCCTCCAGAAACAGTAACACCACCGCCAGATGAATTAATATAAGGAAGATATCTCTTAATTTCAGAAACTAAATCTTCAACTTTAGTTAAATTTCCCGCATTGACTTCCCAAGTATCTCTATTGTGACAATATAAACATTTTAAAGGACAACCTTGCATAAAAATTACAAATCTTATACCTGGACCATCAACAGTTCCAAAAGTTTCAATTGAATGAACTTTACCTAAATTATTTTCCATCATATATAAATTATAACCCTTTCAAATTGATTTTAACCAAAAATATTATAGCATAATAAAAGAAAAAAACAATGTTAAATACTGCATGAAAATTGTTTGATTTTGTCATATTAATGTTGTATGAAAAAAATTTTTATGCTATACTTTCAATGACGTATAAAAGACTATCTTTTATGGTCAAAATATAGATATAGAATTCAAGAATGGAGGATAAATTTATGAAATTTGATGAATGGAATGGATTTGTAGAAGGAACATGGTCAAAAGAAATAGATGTACGTGATTTTATTCAAAAAAATTACACACCATATACAGGTGACGATTCCTTTCTTGCACCAGCAACAGAAAATACAAAAAAACTTTGGGATGAGGTTTTAGAGTTATATAAAAAAGAAACAGAAAATGGTGGAGTTTTAGCAATTTCAAATGATATTGCATCTACAATTACTAGCCATGAAGCAGGATATATAGATAAAGAATATGAAAAAATCGTAGGACTTCAAACAGATGCTCCATTAAAAAGAGCATTAATGCCAAATGGAGGAATACGTATTGTGGAGAAATCATGTGAAGCATACAATACAAAAGTTTCCGATAAATTAGAAGACATATATCATCACTATAGAAAAACACATAATGATGGAGTATTCTCAGTATATACTCCAGAGATTAGAGCAGCAAGAAGTTCACATATAATTACAGGACTTCCTGATGGATATGGACGTGGAAGAATAATAGGTGATTACAGAAGAGTTGCACTTTATGGTGTTGATTTCTTAATAGAAGAAAAGAAAAAAGATTTTGCAAATTGTGTATCAACATCTTTTACAGAAGAAATTATTCGTGAAAGAGAAGAAATAAGCGATCAAATAAAAGCATTAAATGATTTAAAAATCATGGCTGAAAAATATGGATTCGATATTTCAAAACCAGCTAAAAATGCGCAAGAAGCAATTCAATGGTTATACTTTGGATATTTAGGAGCTATAAAAGATCAAAATGGTGCTGCAATGAGTATAGGAAGAACTTCTACTTTCTTAGATATATATATAGAAAGAGATTTAAAAGAAGGAAAAATAACAGAATCAGAAGCGCAAGAATTAATGGATCATTTTGTTATGAAATTACGTCTAGTTCGTTTCTTAAGAACACCAGAATATAATGAATTATTTAGTGGAGACCCTGTTTGGGTAACTGAATCAATTGGCGGAATGGGAATAGACGGAAGAACATTAGTAACAAAGAATTCTTTCAGAGTATTGCACACATTAAACACATTAGGTTCATCACCAGAACCTAACTTAACAGTACTTTGGTCAACTAGATTACCAGAAGGATTTAAGAAATTTACAACAGAATTATCAATAAATACAAGCTCTATCCAATATGAAAATGATGACCTAATGAGAAACTATTGGGGAGATGATTATGGAATAGCATGTTGCGTATCTGCAATGAGAATCGGAAAACAAATGCAATTCTTTGGAGCTCGTGCAAACCTTGCCAAAGCATTATTGTATGCAATCAATGGCGGTAGAGACGAAATGTCAGGAAAACAAGTTGCTCCTAAATTCCAACCAATAACATCAGAATATTTAGATTACGATGAAGTAATGCAAAAATTCGATGTAATGATGGATTGGGTAGCAAAAACATATATAGACGCACTAAATATAATTCATTATATGCATGATAAATATTCATATGAAGCAATAGAAATGGCTTTACATGATAAAGATATTTTAAGAACAATGGCATGTGGAATTGCTGGATTATCAGTTGTTGCAGATTCATTATCAGCAATTAAATATGCAAAAGTAAAACCTATTAGAAATGAAGATGGATTAGTTACAGATTACGAAATAGAAGGAGATTTTCCTAAGTATGGTAATGACGATGACAGAGTTGATTCATTAGCAGTAGAAGTTATAAAATCATTTATGACAAAATTAAAGAAACAACCAACATACAGAAATTCAGTACCAACAATGTCAATTTTAACTATCACATCTAACGTAGTTTATGGTAAATATACAGGAAATACACCAGATGGCAGAAAAGCAGGAGCTCCATTTGGACCAGGTGCAAACCCACTACATGGTAGAGATCAAAACGGTGCGTTAGCTGTACTAAATACAATTGCTAAATTACCATATAAATATTCAGAAGATGGTATTTCTTATACATTCGCTATTACTCCTAATACATTAGGAAAAGATATGGACGAAAAAGTTAAGAATTTAATTGCATTACTTGATGGATATTTTGTTCAATTGAGTCATCATATTAATGTTAATGTGTTTAATAGAGATTTATTGCTAGATGCAATGGATCACCCTGAAAAGTATCCACAATTAACTATTCGTGTTTCTGGTTATGCTGTTAAGTTTACTAAGTTAACTAGGGAACAACAGTTGGATGTTATTAATCGTACAATTCACGAACGTATCTAATTTGAAACGATAATTAGCATATTAATATATTAAAGCACCCTTCAAAAACCTCAACGTACCTTTGTACGCATTCGGATTATTGAAGAGTGCTTTGTTTTGTAATATACTAATTCTAGTTTCAAATATCTAGAATTTTTGGGCTCAGCAAAATGGCATTTCTATTTTAAAATTAGAGAATGTATGCTTTCAATTTATTGAAGAGAGTTTTGCCTTACAAAATAGTAAAAAATGCTATTGAAAAAATTTTTCATATGATATAAAATATTAACAGTATTGTTAAAGAAAGAGGGAATTAAAATGGATAAACATAAAATAATAACAAAAATAGTAGCAATAGTAATGATAGCTGCAATGCTTTTAGCAACAGCAAGTACATTAATATATTATTTACTTATGAAATAGAAAGGTAAAATATGGAAGGCTTTGAAGGATTCAAATTAGATATTACAAACTTCTATGAAAACAATATTGTAAGTTATATAGAAAATTTACAAGATCATCCACTTGATTTGTTTATGCTAATATTAGATTTAATAATAGTGGGATTCTTAGTTGTAAAGTTATTTAAATCAATAAGACACACAAGAGCCAGTCAGTTAGCAAAAGGTATTTTAATTTTGATTGTAATAACAGGTCTAACTAAATTACTACATTTATATATATTCAATGCAATTTTAACAGCAATAATGAATTGGGGAGTTTTAGCATTAATGATAATATTCCAACCAGAATTGAGAAGAGGTCTTGAACAATTAGGTACAAACCAATTTGGAAAGTTTTTTGGAATAGATAAAAGTATAGAAGTTAAAACAAAAGAAAATATATATAGAATAGTAATTGCAGCAACTGAACTTTCAAAAACAAGGACAGGAGCTTTAATAGTAATTGAAAGAGACATAAAATTAAATGATATAATAGATACAGGAATTTTAATGGACTCAGAGATTTCACCACAATTACTTGTAAATATATTTACTCCAAGAACACCACTTCATGATGGAGCAGTTGTAATTACTGATAATAAAATTGCAGCAGCATCATGTATGCTACCTTTAGCTGATGATAAAGATATTGCAAGAGAACTAGGTACAAGACATAGAGCAGCAATTGGAATTTCAAAAGAAACAGATTGCGTTGCAGTAGTCGTTTCAGAAGAAACAGGAAAAATCTCAATTGCAAAAGAAGGTACACTTATAGCAGATGTTAAGGAAGAAACTTTAAAGAAAATCTTGATAAAATATTTGATTACTATAAAAGATATTGAACAAGAGAAAAAAGAAAAAATAAAGAGATTCAAAAAGTTTTATAAAAAAGATGAAGAATAAATAGCAACCTTAAAATAAAAAAGGTTGCTATATTTTTATAAAGAAAAGATTGAAAAAATTTTTATTGTCATGTTCCATTTTTTATATAAAAATAACAATGCCCCAGAATTTGATATGCAAATTTTTCACACGAGCAAAGAAACAGCCATAAAAATGCTATAATAAGTGTAAATGCTAAGTCAGCTTGTGTTATAAATTAATTTCCGTTTTGGACTTTCAATAAATTTATAAACAGCTTCTGCAAATCCACCAGATGAAACATCATTTTCAGTTGTATATTTTGCAACATTTTTTAATTCAGAATATGCATTTGCAACAGCAACACCAACACCAGAGTTTTTAACCATATCTATATCATTCAAATTATCTCCAATAGCCATAATTTCATCATTACTAATAGAAAGATATTTACTAAGAATATTTAAAGCATTACTTTTACTTGTATTAGAAGGAACGACAGACAAATACTCATACTCTTTTCCAACAATCTTATCCATATATTGACCAAATTTAGAAATTTTTAAAATAGAAACATTTGAAGATGACAAAATTTCTTCTTTTACATTATCCAAAGAAGAATAACTAGAAATAATAAATTGATAGATAGGTAAATTATTTTTTTCAATATAATCTAAAACATCAGAGACAATAATAAATTTAAATCCAGGTAACTTTTGAAGTTTAAAATTCCTAAAGTCCAGAAATTCAAGCTTTTCAGTTATTAGTTGATTATCACTATATGCATGAACATGTAATTTAAATTTTTTAGCAATTTCATAACATTTTTTTATATCATTAATAGAAAGAAAATTTTTAAAAATAGGCACTCCTGTTTTTAAATTATAAATTTGAGAACCGTTATTAAAAATACCATAAGTAGCATGACATTTTCTGCACAAATCTTGACTCACAGAATAAGATTTTCCAGTACAAATAGCAAAATCAATATTACGATTATTCATCATATCAATGGCTTCAAAATTTGATTTATTAATATAATTATTTTCACTAACAATAGTACCATCAAGGTCACTTGCCACTAATTTTATAGACATAGAAATAGTCTCCTAATTTTTTTCTAATTATACAATAGTAAAAAGATTAAATCAATTAAAAAATAAAAATAGACCATTCTTTAAAAATTAGTCTATTTTTTCTCCTTTTCAGGATAATAAATGCGATCTATTTAATATAATTATAAGATAGAAGAAAATGTTAGTAAATACTTAATTTTTCCTTTTTAAAAATGAAACTTAAAATGGCTGAATGGCTTGTTATAGACGGCTTGGTATGGTATAATATCGAAAGTGAGGAGAATTTATTAAAGTGAGAAATATAAAATTAATAATAGAATATGATGGAAAAGGCTTTAATGGCTGGCAAAAACAACCCGACAGACTAAATATTCAAGGAGAAATTGAAAAAGCAATTGAAGAAATAACAGGAGAGGAAGTTGACCTAACAGCTTCAGGTAGAACGGATGCTGGAGTACACAGTTTAGGGCAAACAGCAAATTTTAAAACAGACTCAAAAATTCCAACAGAAAAATTTGCTAAAGCGATAAACTCAAGATTGAAAAAAAGCATAGTTATTAAATCAGCCGAAGAAGTTGATGAAAAATTCCATAGCAGATATTCAGTAAAATCAAAAACATATAGATATATAATAAATAATTCAGAAAATGGAACAGCTATCTACAGAGGTTTAGAATATCATGTACCAATGAAATTAGATTATGAAAAAATGAATGAAGCAATAAAATATTTTATTGGAGAACATGATTTTAAAGCATTCAAAGCAAGTGGGACAAGTAGTAAAAGCAGTGTGAGAAAAATTCTTGATGGAAACGTAAGAAAAGAAGGAGAAAGGGTAATAATAGAAGTAACAGGAACAGGATTCTTATATAATATGGTTAGAATAATTTCTGGTACGTTATTAGATGTTGGATTAGGCAAAATAAAACCAGAAGACATTCCTTCAATTATAGAATCTAAAGATAGAACTAAAGCTGGAAAAACATTACCAGCACATGGGCTGTATTTATTGCAAGTGAATTATTAAAACAGGAACAAATAATAATAAAAAAGAATACAATATAGCAAAAAGGAGAATGACATGAACAATTTTTTATTATTATATTTTGCACTTCCTGTTGCAATAACAATATTATCTATTATATTTGAGACATTAATAAATTGCCCAATAAAAATAGCAGGAATAACATTTTCTATATTACTGATTTTTACATTTGCAGTAGCAGATGAAACATTTTTGATATTCACAATTTTATATACGATATTATCATATGTTGTTGCATGGATTACAAAACAATGGACACAAAATCAGTGTTCAGGAACGTCGTTAGAGAATTTAATTCAAGAAGCAAATTCTAACAATAATAGTTGCGGATGCAGTAATAGGAGAAGAATATTTTAATACATAAATAGGAGAAAGAAATGAGATTAGATAAATTTTTGAAAATGAGTAGAGTAATAAAAAGAAGAACCGTTGCAAATGAAGTTGCAGATTGTGGTAGAGTAAGTGTAAATGGGAAGATTGTAAAGCCAAGTTATGATGTTAAGGTAGGGGATATTATCGAGATACAATTTGGAGATAAGGCATCAAAATTTGAAATTGTAAATATTCCGAAAGTACAAGGAAAAAAATTAGAAGAAACAATAAAATTATTATAAAAGCATCGCCAAAGAGGTGCTTTTAAGTATTAAAAATATAATAAATAGTATGAATATTATTTAAAGCTATAGTTACATCAGTAAAAAATAAAAAATGCTCGTTTGAGCTAATTTGCACAGAACTTCTAGTAAATTTTTTTGGCACCCTTTCACGGCAAGCGCGAACTATTTCCAAAAAAATTTCAAGAATTTCTAGCACAAATTACTCTGCAATGCGCTTTTTTATTTTTTACTGATGTAACTTTATTTATAATAGAATATCATAAGAATTTTAATAATATTTTTAATACATTCCCAATATTGATAAAAGCACAAAAATGTGATATAAAAAGCATTAGAGAAAAGGAGAGAAAAATGGCTGATTTTGTACATTTACACGTCCACAGTGAATACAGTTTACTAGATGGAATGAGTAGAATTAAAGACTTACCAGTAAGAGCAAAAGAATTAGGAATGAAAGCAATTGCACTAACAGACCATGGTGTCATGTATGGTGCAGTTGATTTTTATAAAGAATGTAAGAAGAATGATATCAAACCAATCATTGGATGTGAAGTATATGTAGCACCACA
Source organism: uncultured Clostridium sp. (assembly GCA_900556975.1). Lineage (GTDB taxonomy): Bacteria > Bacillota > Clostridia > TANB77 > CAG-508 > UMGS1994. The sequence continues at coordinate 29,717 of USQZ01000017.1, forward strand.
CAGCAGATTTGATAAAGAAGCAGGAAGAGATAATGGATATAACCATTTAATTTTATTAGCAAAAAATAAAACGGGATATCAAAATTTGTCAAAATTAGTTTCATTATCATTTGTTGAAGGTTTTTATTATAAACCACGTATTGATTTAGAAATTTTAGAGAAATATAGTGAAGGCTTAATTTGCTTAAGTGCTTGCTTAGCAGGAAGTCTAAGCCAAGCGCTTATTCAAGATGATATGCAAAAAGCTGAAGAGATTGCATTATGGCATAAAAGGGTATTTAAAGATGATTATTATATAGAAATTCAACATAATGGATTAAGACAGCAAATTATGATAAATCAAAAACTAATTCAACTAGCTAGAAAACTTGATATTCCATTAGTTGCAACAAATGATGCACATTATCTAAAAAAAGAAGATAGCTATTTCCATGAAGTTTTATTATGTATTCAAACTGGAAAAAGAATGTCAGATGAAGATAGAATGAGATTTGAAACTGAAGAATTTTATATAAAATCTCCAGAAGAAATGGCAGATTATTTTTCAGAGTTTCCAGATGCAATTGAAAATACAGTAAAAATTGCAGAAAAATGTAACTACGATTTTGAGTTTGGAGTAACTAAACTACCAAACTACGATGTACCAGAAGAGTATGCAACACATTTAGATTATTTTAAAGATCTTTGTTATAAAGGAATAAAAAATAGATATGGAGAAAATCCATCAGAAGAAGTAATGTCAAGATTAGAATATGAAATCTCAGTAATCGATAAAATGGGATATGTAGACTACTTTTTAATTGTATGGGATTATATAAATTATGCAAAATCAGTAGGAATACCAGTAGGCCCAGGGCGTGGTTCAGGAGCAGGTTCAATTGCAGCATATGCAATAGGTATAACAGATATTGATCCATTAAAATATGGATTACTTTTTGAAAGATTTT
>USQZ01000018.1 GCA_900556975.1 uncultured Clostridium sp.
CCAAACGAACGAAGTGAGTTCGATTGAAGCATTCTACCCGATTTGAAAATAAAAAAATGTCAATGGGATGTAAACAACATCCAAATTGACATCTTTTATTTTCAAAATTTGAGGAATGCGCCAGCAAGGTGTGAAAAAATTTTAATATGTATTTTTCTTTACCAATTCTTAAATTAGTAAGTTGTCAAAAAGGACATCCCCATGACAACTTGTTAAATTAAGGCTCTCTTCTCTTGCTATCAATAGCCCACACAATCGCCAAGATACCTAAAGAAATAAACAACACATCATTTGCAATCCTAATATACGAACTCTCACCAGTAGCAACCGCAACAATCATCGTAGCCTTACTAACATTATCCGTCTCAAATTGCTCATTAAATCCAGCCTCATTCTCCGTAGTAATCGTTACCATATTCTCCTTAGTTCCAACATTAGCCTCTTCATTTCTCCACGTCATAACAACCTCATAATCCTTGCTCTCACCAGGCTTAATATCGCCAGTTTTCAACGTTGCAGTCAAACCTTTAATCTTCCAATCCGGATTATCCTCAGTTAGCATTGCCATACCATCTGGAATTTTCTCAACAATATTTGCCTTACCTGAAAGCTCGCTATCATTTGTTACCCTAATATTATAAATTATCTTTACATTAGAAGTTTGAATACTATTTCTATAAACTTCAACTTTACCTAAAACTCCATTTATAGCAATCTCTTGGTCATTTACAATTGCCTTCTTAACAATCTTATCAACCTTCAAGTTAAATACTAACTTTCTGTAATAATAATTTACATACGTAATATCATTAACAATTTCATTACCATCTTCATCTTTCGTTACAGTCACTTCCATTTTGCCATCTTTATTTTCAGGTACTTTTTCTATCTTATAATATTGAATATCCTTCTCCTCAGTTGTATATTCATCATTTTGATGTCCATCAATCTCAACTTCTCTAGCAATCTTCTCATCTGTATCAATATCATAATAATTAACTATAACCTTAGCTGGTCGTTTATAATAATAAATTACATCTATTGGATCCGCAGTCATCGTTCCATCTTTATTTTCTGGCTCTTCAATCAAATCATATCCTGGAACATCTTTAGGCTCAGTTGTATAGTCATCGCCTTCATGTCCTGGAATATTCGTTGGTTCCTCAATTTCCTCACCAGTCTCTTTATCAACAAACTTAACATTTACTTCTGTAATCTTAATATAATAATATGTTACTCTTGTTGGATCTATTGTCATCTTACCTTTTGCATTTTCAGGATATTGTTCTTTTACCAAATCATATTCAGGTATATTTTCTTCGTGTGTTTCATAAGGATCTCCCTCATATCCTTCCTCTTTAGCCTCATCTATCAATTGTTTTCCTGTCTTAATATCAATATGATTTACAATTACACCACCTGAAACATGAACATAATAATATGTAACTGTAATTTCATCTTTTGTCATATCGCCATCAGCATTTGCAGGTACTTCAACTAATTTGTAATCTTCAAAATTCTTTCTTTCTGTTTCATATTTATCACCTTCGTGACCAGCTTGGACAACATCTTCTGTCAATTTTTCACCTGTGTTTTTGTCAATATACTCTGCAGTTACTTTAGTTCTATAAATGTAATAATAAATTACCTCAATTGGTTCAATTTTCATCTTGCCTTTACTATTAGTTGGCAACTTGTCTTCGACCAAATCATATTCTTCAAAAGTTCTTGACGGAATATCATAGTCATCTCCCTCATTACCTTCATATGCTGCATTTGCTAGTATTTCATTTGAAATTATATCTATATGTTTTTCAATAACCCCACCTGAAATATGTACATAATAATATTTCAAAATTTGCTCTTCTTTTGTCATCTTGACAACCTTTTCTGGTGGTTCTTCATCTAAAATATAATTTTCAAAATCCTTACTCTCTGTGACAAAATCATCACCTTCCAGTCCCTCTGTTGTTGACTCTTCAAGAATCTCTCCTGTTATTTTATCAATATATTGAACTGTTGCCTTTGTCTTATACAAATAGTAATAAGTAATTGTCAATGGCTCAACTTCAAACTTACCTTTTTCATTTCCAGTATATTCAACTAATTGGTATCCATCTATTTCTTTTGGCGTTGTTTGATAATCTTCATCAACTTTTCCATCTATCCTATCTGGATCAGCAAGCACAATATCTGTGCCCTTTTCTAAGTATCTTACATGAACCACAGCATCCTTAACTCTGTAATAATAAATTACCTCAATTGTAGCTTCTGTCATGCTTCCCGTCTTATTTACAGGCTCTGCAACTAATTCATATTTTATAGGAATATCATCTGCAGAAACTGTTGAATACGGATCATCTACTCTACCGTTTATAGTTACATCCTCTGATAATTTCTTAGTCGTATTTTCCTCATAATAATGAACGATTACCTTTGTTTCTTTCTTTCTGTAATAATAAATTACTGTAATTTCATCCTCTGTCATTGTTCCATTCTTATTCTCTGGCTCAGCAACCAATTCATACTTACTTGGCACATCGCTTGCACTCTCAGTAGTATAATCAGCAAAAACTTTACCTGGAATTTCAACATCATCAGAAACCTTATTCGTTGTGCCTTCTTCATAATAATGAACTATAACCTTTGTATCTTTCTTCATATAATAAATATTAATTACATTCTCTCCAATTCCAATTGTCAATATATCTTTATCAGCAGAATCGTAATTATATCCATAAATACTAATTATCTCATCACTTGTATTTACAACACTTTCAAAAGTCATTCCATCTTGAGTTTTCTGTTTATGCAATACCGTATTCGTGCCCTTTTCCAAATAATTTACTTTGTATGATAAATCCGTTCTCTTTGTGTAATAAATATTTATCACATTTTCACCAGTTCCAATTGTCATTGTATCTTTATCAACAGAATTGTAATTATAACCATCAATATCAATTACTTCATCACTTGACTTAATTACTGTCCAGAATATCATTCCAGATTTATTCTTTTGATCATGTAATACCTTATTTGTTTCCTTTTCCAAGTAATTAACTTTATAAGATAAATTTCTTCTCTTAGTATAATAAATATTAATTACATTCTCACCAGTTGAAATTGTTAACGTATCTTTATCAACAGAATCATAATCATAACCATCAATGTCAATTACTTCATCGCTTGATTTAACAACAGATTCAAACGTCATATTTCCTTTATTTTTCTGATCATGTAATACCTTATTTGTACCCTTTTCTAAGTAATTAACCTTATAGCTTAAATCAGTACGTTTTGTATAATATACATTTATCACATTATTCTTTGTTCCTATTGTTAAAACATCTTTATCAACAGAATCATAATTATATCCATCAATATCAATCACTTCATCACTAGCATTTACCTTGCTTCCATATACCAAACTTCCACCTTGTTTTGTATCATGTAATGTCTTATTAGTATCCTTTTCTAAGTAATTAACAGTATATGAATAATTCTTTAATTGATAATAATAAATTACAACTATTTGAGACTTAGTCATTGTTCCACTAGCATTTGCAGGTGTTTCGACCAATTCATATTGTTCCGGAATATCACTTGCTTTCGACGTTGTATACTTATCATCAATTTTTCCTTTTATCATTACATCATTACTCAAACTTGTTATCGTTCCCTTAATATAATGATGAACTAAAACAGACGTATCTTTTAATCTATAATAGTAAATTACAACTATTTGAGCTTCTGTCATTGTTCCATTTTTATTAGAAGGTTCTGCAATCAAATCATATTTTCCATTGATCAAATCAGTTGCTACAACCGTTTTATACTCATCATCAACCTTGCCTTTGATTGTTACATCATTTGCAAGTTTTGTTGTTGTTCCTTCTAAATAATGATGAACTAAAACTGACGTATCTTTTAATCTATAGTAATAAATTACAACCGTTTGAGCTACAGTCATCTTACCACTTGCATTTGCTGGTGTGCTAACCAATTCATATTTGCTTGCTATATCACTTGCTTTTGTTGTCGAATATGACTCATCAACTTTACCTTTTATAGTAACATCAGCACTTAAACTCGTTGTTGTACCTTCAATATAATGGTGAACTAAAACTGATGTATCTTTTACTCTATAGTAATAAATTACAACTATTTTTGCTTTAGTCATCTTACCGCTTGCATTTGCAGGAGTACTAACCAATTCATATTTGCTATCCACATTTGCTACACTAGTTGTATAATCATTTCCAACAATACCATCAATCGTTACATCATCTGCAAGCTTCGTTGTTGTTCCCTCTAAATAATGATGTACCAAAACTGATGTTGCAATTGACCTATAATAATAAATAACTTCAATATTTCCATCAATATAATTTCCACTAGAATTTGTAGGCTCTGCAACTAATTCATAAGCATTTGATATATCAGTTCTTGCCTTAGTTGCATACATATCGCCAACATTTCCAGTCTTTGTTTCATCATCAGCAGTTCCACTTTTCGCCAATGGAACCTTAGTTGTCGTACCTTCAATATAATGATGAACTGTAACTGTACCAGTTTTCTTAACGTTTGTAATTTTAATTGTTTCAGGTATAGCTTTCGTTATTGTTATTTGAGTAGTTGGATTTGCTGGTAATTTATATCCATCAGGAGCCTCTATTTCAGTTATATCGTAACTTCCCGCTTCTAGCTTAACATTAATTCTACCATTTGCATCAGTCACATAATCTTTTCCATTTATTCTAAACTTTGCCCCCTCAAGAGGTGTTGTACCATCTTCCTTATATTTAACCAAGTTAACATCTCTAGAAACCTTCTTATAATAATATGTAACTATAACCTCATTTCCAGAATATATACCATTTGCATTTGAAGGAGTTTCAACCAATTCGTATTCATCACTTAACAAACTATCTCCAACCGCGCTAGTTGTATATTTTTCACCTTCGCTACCACTACCAGTAACATCATCAGCAGTTCCACCACTCTTCAAAGGAACTTTCGTTGTTGTTCCTTCAATATAATGATGAACAGTTAAAGGTATCTGCTTTTGAACATAATAATACGTTACCTCTATTACACCATCTTTATAAGTTCCAACAGCATTTGCCGGTAATATATAATTTCCATTAGAATCCTTCTCTAATTCATACTTTGTTAAATCCAATTTTGGATTTGTTACATATTTCTCACCAATTTTATCTTCATAGTCTTCATCATCCACAAGCTTTGTTGTCGTTCCTTTTATATAATGACGAACAACCAATTTTGCCTTTGCCTCATCTTCAATTGTAAATTCATGAACAGCTCCATCTGTACTTCTGAATTCAACAATTGTTGGTGTTTCATTTATTAAATATCCTTCAGGAGCTTGAATTTCTGTTATCTTATATTTTCCAAAAGGTATCTGCGTTATAGCTTGACCATCTGAATTTGTTTCAACTGTTACGTGATATAATTCTGAATCATTTAATGTAACTTTTACACTATTTACAATAAACTTATCATCACCTGAACTTAGACTTGCATTTTTATAATATCCCAGATGTAAATAATACATCTTTCCACCTTGCAATACAGTAGAATAATCCTTTGCCTCTTTTGTTCCTGAAATATATATGAATTGTCCTATTGAACTACTGTAACTTGGTCTGGTTGTATTTTCTGTTACTGTCGCATAACCATAATCACTACTTTGACTTGATACCTCTGCATTAACAGTTAAATTATATTTTCCAGTATAATTGGTTAAATCAATTGGTATATATGAATTTGCCACAGTACTATCTTCTCCTGCGTTTGTTGATTCATATTTTCCATTATTATTCGTAAAATTATATGTTACTGTTTTTGTAGTAGCTTCATATAATTTTATGCTATTTATAACAACCTGATCATTATTTTTATCGCCACTTCCATCTTTTCTATATCCCAAATGTAGATAATATGTTTTTCCACCTTCTAATATAGCTGAATTATAATTAATTGCATTACTAATTCCAGATACATATATAAATCTTCCTGTAGCACTATCATATACTGGCGCTGTAGATGTTTCAGTTACCGTTGCATAACCATAATCATAATTTGTTTCACTTGAACAACTTGCATTAACAACTATTGCATATGTTCCCGTTAATCCTGTTAAATCTATTGGAATATATGAATTAGCTGTCGTACTATGTATACCCTCAGTTCCTCCATTTGCATTCTGATATGTCTTACTATTAGTTGGTGTATATGTTCCATCTGAATTTTGTACAAAATAATATGTTCCATTATTAATAAGTGTTCCAATCTTACCACTAACTTCTGTTGTAATAATAGTTTTGGTATACTCTTGACCATTACCAGTTAATCTACCAATTATATTTGCATTATTAGGTTCTGTTCTCTCCTCAACTTGATCTAGCTTAAACTTGGCTCCTGTTAATTTTGCCTTAGTCTTTTTATCCACTTTATTAATTGTAATTTTATTATCCTTTAATGAATATATAACTACAATATGCTTATCTTCTGCCATATTAGTAAATTGTGGCATTGTATAAGAGCCATCTGCGTTTTTAGTAAACTTATATTCTTCTCCATTAACTGTAATACCAATAATCTCGTAATTCTCATCAGGAATCATTTTTATTTCTTTAGTTGATGAATCTCCATACTTAACACTCTCATATGGAATTTTATCTTCACCAGATATAGATCCACCTTTTATTCCATCTATTTCATTTACATCTGTTGTAATCTTAAATTCTTTTCGTTTATTTTCTACTTGCAATTCTTGAACTTCAGGCACACCCATTTGAGCAGTTATTTTCAAAATCATTCCATTAGAACTCCCCTTATTAATTAATGTTTTCCCATTGTCTAAATCTATACTACTTGAATCAAAATAACCTCCTGCTATATAATTTCCATCTTTTGTATCTGCTACTGACTTTATATATTCTGAATCAATTCCTCCTATTGCCTTTGCCCATTCCGCATCTCCACTACTACTATATTTTATTATCATTCCATCATAAGTAGCCTTTTCAAACGACTTCTTAACTAAACTTACTCCATTTTTCAAATCTATACTTTCACTACTAAAATCTCCTCCTACTATGTAACCACCATCTGATGTTACTGATACTGAATTAACGCATTCTCTAGAACCTCCCCCTATTGCTCGCGACCATTCTACTTTTCCAGCACTACTATACTTTATTATCATTCCATCATCATTACCTTTAGAAGTTAAGCTTTCTCCATTTCCTAAATCTATACTTGACCAAAAATATCCTCCTACTATATAGCCTCCATCTTGGGTTTCGGCTATCGATTCAATATAATCAGAATTTTTTCCTCCTATTCCTTTTGCCCACTTTGCTTCTCCATTACTACTATATTTTATTATCATTCCATCAACAATGCCATTGTTAGTTAGACTTATTCCATTTTCCAAATCTATACTTTCACTAATAAAATCTCCTGCTACTATATAGTCACCTTCACTTGTTACTGCTACTGAGTTTATTTTCTCGTTATCTGTTCCTCCTATTCCTTTTGCCCATTCTACTTCTCCATTACTATTATACTTTATTATCATTCCATCTGAAGAACCATTAGGAGTTAATCTTACACCGTTTTCTAAATCTATATTACTTGATTCAAATTCTCCTCCTACTATATAACCTCCGTCACTTGTTACTGCTACAACATTAATATTATCATAATCTGTTCCTCCAATTCTTCGAGCCCATTCTACTTCTCTATTACTATTATACTTTATTATCACTCCATCAGCAGAACCTTTATTAGTTAATCTTACTTCATTTCCTAAATTTAGACTACTACTATTAAATCGTCCTCCCGCTATATATCCACCATCATTTGTTGCTACTACAACATTAATATAATCAGTACTAGCTCCTCCAATTCCTTCAGCTTGTATAACAATTGGTTCAGGTATTTCCACTTTATCAAATTTAATTACCATTCCATCAAAAGTACCTTTAGTAATTAAATTTACTCCATTTTCTATCTCCATATTTGTTGAAGAAAAAGATCCACCTATTATATACCCTCCATTTTGAGTTTCTTTTAATGCAGTTATATAATCATTACTTCCTTCTCCTATACTTCTAGCCCATTTTGCTTCTCCACTCACATTATACTTTATTATAAACCCATCTGAAGAACCATTAGAAGTTAATCTTACTCCATTACCCAAATTCATACTGCCTCCAAAATAACCTGCTACTATATAACCTTCTTCACTTGTTTCTACTACTGAGCTTATTTCTGTACTACCTGATGTTCCTTTTATCATTTTTGCCCATTCTATTTCATTTTCAGAATTATACTTTATCATTATTCCATCACTGGAAGCATTAGAACCCCTAGAAAAAGTTATTCCATTTCCTAAATCAATACTCATTGAAAAAGTTAATACTGTTACTATATTACCTCCATCTGATGTTTCTGTTGCACCAGTAACATAATCAGTATATGTTCCTCCTATTCTTTTAGCCCATTCTGCTTCTCCATTGCTATTATACTTTATCACCATTCCATCGCCAGTTCCACCAGGATCTATATTAGTTATTTTCACACCATTTCCTAAATCTACACTACTTGAAAAGAAATAGCCTCCTATTAAAAAACCACCATCATTCGTTTCTGTTATTGAATCAATCCTATCTCCTGCAACCTGTGTCCATTCGATTTCTCCTACTGAATTGTATTTTATTATCATTCCATCTTTAGTACTTTTAGAAGTTAAAACTACTCCTTTTCCTAGATCTATACTACTTGAAAAATATCCTCCTACTATATAACCTCCATCACTTGTTTCTGTTACTGACTCTATCGCTTCATCTGCTGATCCTCCTATGCTTTGTACATATTCTGCATCACCATTTGCACTATACTTTATTATCATTGCATCCAAAGAACCTTTATTAGTTAAGCTTACTCCATTTCCTAAATCTATACTACTTGATTTAAAAAATCCACCTACTATATAGCCTCCATCACTTAGTTCTGTTACTGAATTTATTCGATCATCTCTTGTTTCTCCTATCCCATTTGCCCATTCTACTTCTCCATTTACATTATACTTTATAACCATTCCATGATAGTAACCAATAGGACCATTATTGGTTAAAACTACTCCATTTCCTAAATCTATACTATTTGATTTAAAATATCCTCCTACTATATAACCTCCATCGCTTGTTTCTGCTACCGAAGTTATATCATCAGCCACTGTTCCGCCTATTCCTTTTGCCCATGTTGCTTTTAATCCTACTTTCCCTTCTCTACTTCTTCCAATTCCAAAATAATATGGCTCAGAAATATCATATTTATCAGGAGCTTGAACCTCAACAGCCTTATACATTCCCTCAGTTAAATCAGCAGTAAGCTCACCATTTTTATCAGTTGTTACCGTATAATATTCTTTTCCATTAATTATCTCTTTTGTTCCTAAAATCTCTCCCTTACTATTCTTTGCTGGAGTTGTTCCTTCCTCAACATTGTATATTGCAAATTTGATACCAGCCAATTTCGCACCAGTCTCAGCATCTTTCTTAATTAATTTGAAAGATGGACTATCTTCAATTGTTAAAGTAACTTTATTTCCATTAACAGTATAATTTTCTTCTTTTCCTTCTGTATTAATAAACTTCAATTCACCAGTTGAACCATCAACTTTAAATGTTATATCCTTCACCTTTGAATATCCATCTGGAGCCAAAGTTTCTTTTAATAAATATAAAGCCTCTTCATCTTTTCCATCAATATATTGATATAATCCGCTTATCGTAATTTTTCCATTACTATCTGTAACATAAGTTCCAATTTCTTTTCCAGCTTTATATAGTTTAAACTTTGCTCCTTGTAAATATGTAGTTGCTTCTTGCTGAGTTCCACTTTCACCTTCTGTTACAGAAGTAACTCTCTTAATTTTTGATATTTCCAAATCATATGTAGGTATTTTCTCATCTTCAAGTTCTATATTAATAATTGGAATATTCTGTTCTTCTTTTATGTTTGATATTTTTACTGTTCCTGACGTAACAGCTACAGTATAAGATCCATTTGAATTTGTAACCTTAAATTTTATAGGATCTGTCAAATAATATCCTTTTGCTTTTGTTTCTTCTAAAGTATATTCTTGACCAACCTTTAATCCTTTAACATTTATTTCACCATTAATATTTGTTGTAACATTTCTACCTGTTGTTGGTAAGCCAGCTCCAGTTAATTTATATCCTACCCCTTTGATTACAGTTGATGTTCCTTTTTCTAATTTCTTAATTTTCAATCTAGCTTTTACTTCATCTTCAACTTCAATTTGAACAATATATCCATTATCTCCACTAGGTTGAATTGCTTTAATATTTTTTACTGTTCCACTATTCTTAGTAACAACTAAATTTCCATTACTTTCAGAAGTAGTAAATTTTACTACTTCTTCATTCAATTCATAATCATTAGGACTTTTAATCTCTTTTATAACATATGTTCTATCAACATATAATCCCGTTAATGTTAATTTTCCATCAACTCCAGTAACTCTTGTTTTAGCATCTTCTTTTCCATCTTCATAAACTGCATATGTTGCTCCACTTACAATATTGTTCTTGCCTTTTTGGAACTTTGTTAATTCCAAGTCATATTGTTTAGCAATCATGAAACCAACCTTATTAGGTTCAGTTCTTGTCTTATACTTTCCAGCATCCGTATCTAAGCAGAAGTAAACACCATGATGGCTATATGCAACCTGATTATAATTTAAACCAGATGGAATATTTATATTATATGAAATTGTATGTTTTTCACCTTTAGCTAATTTATAGCCACCTAAATCTACTAAATAACTTTTTACCTTTGAATAATCTGATGGGTTCTGTGTCCATCCATTAGAGGCATCTGTTAAATCCTGTGTAGCATCTCCATTCTCTGAATAATAAACTATTGCAATTTCCTTTAATTCGTCAGGCAAGCTAATTCCCGCATTTGACATTGTTGCTGTAAATGTTGAACCCATATCCTCTTTTGTTATTGCATACTTATTCCCCTTAAATGGAACTCTACCTAATATCTGAACATTGCTTATTGTATTTGAATAATTATTATTTATCTCTATATTAACCGTAGCAGATCTTTTCTCTTTACTAACTATAGCATTCTGAGGTGCAATCGCAACGCTACCATTTTCATCATAATTTGAAGCGATTTGGTTTGTAAGCAATGAGTTTGGTGAAATCAAGTTAATAGATATACTTGATTTATTAACCTTCTCTGCAGTATTCAAATTTCCATTTACATCATAAACATCATCTACCGGATTATAATAATCTACTGCATCTTCATTACTTGCATATAATTCTATAATCTCTGTAGTTGTTGGAATACGTGGATCAGGTGTTATGTTGCAATCTATAGTTAATCCAAATGAAATAGGATTTTCATTTGTTGTTATAACCTTTATGAATCTTTCACCATTTTCCTTATAAGTTTCATAGCTTGAAACAGTAACTGAAGAAGTATCTGAAGTTACTGAATTAATTTCAATAGCTACAATATCTTTTGGCAACTTTAATAAGAATGCTCCATTTTTCCATTTCTCTTGGTTAGCATCCTCATTTGCTTGAGCATTTATTTTTATTTTCATATTTTTTTCTGTTTCTTGAGTTGAAATTGCAGACTTTTCTAACTCAACTCTAGCATATGAAAATGGTGATTCATAATTTGCACTATGTGTATCAGAATTCAAAAAGCTTGATCCAACGTAACCAACTAAAGTTGATTTTATATATTTAAAATTATCAAATTGAGCTTTTGTATAATTTGACGTTATATATTCATCATCTAATTGTTTAATATTATACACCGTCAAATTTGAATTTGGCTCAGTTGCACTTGTTACAACTCTTACATGATTTATTTGATGATCATATTTATATGGATTACTCTCAGAATATTTACTCCAATCATCCTTTGTAAATTCATGTATTAATTCACCAGACTCATCATCATAAACTTTTATCCAACCATCTTCGCCCAATAAACTTACAGGATTTGAAAAAGCAATTCCAACATTAGTTGTCACATTAGTCATTGGCTCTAAACTTGAATCTAATTTAATAAACTGATCAACCACTTGAGCCTCATTATCCTTAGTTTCTTTTAATGTGTAACCATCTGTCTTTCCTTGTTTTCCAGAACTTATAGACCATCTTACAGAATAAAAATCATCTTTTTCTTCTGTTGAAATATCGTTATAAATTTTTAAAGGTTTCTTCTTTGACACATAATATCTTGTGTTTGGATCCCATACATATTTTCCAACATATATTCTAACCAAACCTAAGTCACCAACTGGCTTAGAATATGTTAATATCAATGTTTCGTTTACCTTAGTTGATTTATAAGGATTTTCAAATTCACTATTTGGATTATTATATCCTTCGTAATGTCCCTTTAATGGTATCTTCAATTCTACAGTTTCATCCTCAGATCCTATGTAAGCAGCAAGCGGATACGTTATTCTTAATTTAAATTTATTATATCTAATATATCCCCTTGAAACATTGTATGTACCATCATAACATTGCTTGCTTATAGTACCACTTTCATCCAATTCTGATGTCTTTGTAGCAACAAAAGTACTTTTTTCAGAATCAAATGTACATACCAAGTTATCATCTAATGACTCAACATTTAATGCGTTATATCCATTAAGTTGAGGCACTGTCCCCTCTAAACAGGCCTTTGATAATAAAATATTATTATTTACCTCTTGCATTGCAACTTCAAACTCAAAAACAGCTTTATTATTTTCTGTATCACTAACATTGGTATTATCTTTAATTTGATTCAAATTCTGATTTGATAAAAAATAACTAGGTATCTCAGCTTTAGCATTACCATACCAATCCATATTCAACTCAATTGTTTTGTTAATCGCAGTTCTAGTTCCATCAGCAGCAACATGTGTACCTGTTAAAACAATAGAATTTACTCCACTCATCTTTGTTGTATCTAATCCAATAGCAGCAAACTTTTGAGAATCATATGAATAATCGCCAGATCTTACAATACCTGTTAATAATTTTTGTGTACCATTATTTATTTGATTTAAAGAAATTTGTTTTGTGTTATTTGAAATTACATTATCTTTTATTTCATTGTCTTTTGGAATTGCAGTTTGTAAATAAAAATTATTGCTATTAATAGTTATTACACCATTTTCTAAATAGCCATTCGTAAGCACATTAAGTTCCATGTACAATGTATCTTCTTTTCCAATTTGCTTACAAGTTCCTTTTATTTTTTCAGCATAACCATCATTGTTTATATCGCGTAGGAAAAAAGCACTAAATTTAACATAATTTGTGCCACTAACATCTGCATCAGCATCAGTAAATTCACCATACGTCATCGCACGAGCAAGTTCACTATCTGGTGTAAAAGTATTTTTCTTTGTACCCTCCCCCTTATTTGCTATTACAGCAATAACAGCGATTATTGCTAGTAACGCGATTGCAATTCCAATTGCAATTAAAACTATTTTTCTCTTAACACAATCCTTAAATTTCTTTAACATGAAATATACTCCTTAAATATAATTTACATATTATAATTTATATATTAAAGAGCTTTAGGCAAACGTCAATAACCACTTTTCAAGCGAAACCCACAAAAAATAACATCAAATGACAAAAAACGACCTCAAACACTTGCAACGCCTCACTTTCTGCACCTAAAATACAATAATTCACATCCAGTTCTCATTTCAATATCTTTTTAATTACAAAAATCGCTATTTCCAACGGAAACAGCGATTTCAATTCATCCATTTAAAAAATTATCCACAACACACTCATTCTCAAAACAAACAATCCACAGTTGCTCCTAAATATCATGGGGACGTTCTTTTTGACAACCACTAACTCAAAGGATTCATAAAATTTGTTTGACAATTCTATTTTTTCATAGTAAAATAAACATAGGAAATGGAGAAACCACAAAGTGGTTTGCCTAGATTTATATGTAAAAACACATCTTATCTTTGCAATGGACAGATGTGTTTTTTATTTTTAAATTTGTTTGCTAATAATTGCTACTAATGCAATAATTAAGGCAAACGTAATGATAGTTACTCCTATTAAAGAATAATATAATATGTATATTGTTGTAATTAACATTTGTATTTCTATCATACGCCTCACCTCCTTTGGTGAGGCAAACCACATCTGCTTATTCTCATTTCCTATACACAATACTATACAATACTTTCTTTTATAAATCAACCATAAATTGTAAAAATATATCAATGAAGATTTTCTTCATTGATATATTTTTTACTTATTTTCTTTTTCTAATTACATAAATTCCTGCCGTCATAGCAATCATGATAATTAAAACTCCTCCTGCGATTGCAACATATGGAACTTCACCTGTTCCTACTGCAACAATCAAATCAGCCTTACTAACATTATCTGTTTCAAACTGCTCATCAAAATCCGCCTCATTTTCTGTAGTAATACTTACCATATTTGTCTTTGTGCCAACATTGTTATCACCATTTTGCCATCCTAGAACTACCTGATATTCTCTGCTTTCTCCCGGCTTTATTTCATCAGTTTCTAAACTAGCTGTCATTCCTTTTATTGTCCAATCAGGATTATTCTCAGACAACATTGTCATTCCGCTTGGTATGTTTTCTACAACATTTGCTTTACCAGTTAACTCACTGTCATTCGTTACTTTAATCTTGTAAACTACTTTTACATTTGCATTTGATAATTCTTTTCTATGTACTTCAACTTTTCCTAATGTACCATTAATTACTGTTTCTTGTCCGTTTACAATTACACTTGCAATTGTCTTATCGACTTTCAAGTTGAAGATTAATTTTCTGTAGTAATAATTTACGTATGTTGTATCATCTACAATCTCTTCATCATTTTCATCTTTTGTTACTGTAACAATCATTTTTCCTTCTTTGTTCTCTGGAACCTTAGCAATTTCATAGTATTCAATGTCTTTTTGTTCTGTTGTATAATCATCATTTTGATGTCCATCTATTTCTATTTCATCTGCTAATTTTTCTTTTGTATCTATGTCATAGTAATTTACTATAACCTTAGCTGGTCTCTTATAATAATAGATTACGTCTATCGGATTAGCTGTCATTATGCCATCTTTATTTTCTGGTTCTTCAATTAAGTCATATCCTGGAATGTCTTTAGGCTCTGTATTGTAGTCATCTCCTTCGTGTCCTGGAATATTCGTTGGTTCATCAATTTCTTCTCCAGTTTCTTTATCAACATATTTTATATTAACCTCTGTCTTTTTGATATAGTAATATGTTACTCTTGTTGGCTCTATTGTCATTTTTCCTACTGCATTTTCTGGATATTTATCTTTTACCAAATCATATTCAGGTATGTTCTCCTCGTGAGTTTCATAAGGATCACCCTCATAACCTTCTTCTTTTGTTTCATCTAATAACTGTTTGCCAGTCTTAATATCAATGTGATTTACAATTACACCACCTGATGTATGTACATAGTAGTAAGCAACTGTAATATCTTCTTTAGTCATTGAACCATCTGCATTTGAAGGCACTTCTACTAATTTATAATCATCAAATGCTTTTCTATCTGTTGTATAGTTGTCTCCCTCATGTCCTTTTTGTACAACATCTTCAGTCAATTTCTCTCCTGTGTTTTTATCAATATATTCAGCTGTTACTTTGCTTCTATAGATGTAATAGTAAATTACTTCTACTGGTTCAACTTTCATTGTACCTTTTGCATTTTCAGGTAATTTTTCTTCAACTAAATCATATCCGTCAAATATTCTTGATGGTATGTCATACTCATCCCCTTCATTTCCTTCATAATTTTCATTAAATAAAACTTGCCCTGAAATTATATCAATATGTTTCTCAATTACTCCACCTGAAATGTGAATATAATAATATTTTAATATCTGTTCTTCTTTAGTCATCTTAACTGTCTTCTCCGGTGGTTCTTCAACTAAAACATAATTCTCAAAGTCTTTACTTTCTGTTATGAAGTCATCACCTTCTAATCCCTCTGTTGTTGACTGCTCTAGAATTTGTCCTGTTATTTTATCAATATATTGAACCGTAGCTTTTGTTTTATACAAGTAGTAATAAGTAATTGTTAATGGTTCAATTTTAAACTTACCTTTTTCATCTCCAACACATTCAACCAATTGATACTCATCTATTTCTTTTGATGTTGTTTCATATTCTTCATCAACTTTACCTTCTAGTTTATCTGGATTAGCCAATACTTTTTCTGTACCTTTTTCTAAATATCTTACATGAACTACAGCATCTTTTACTCTGTAGTAATAGATTACTTCAATAGTAGACTCAGTCATTGAACCGTTTACATTGCTTGGTGTTGCAACTAGCTCATATTTAATTGGTATATCTGTTGCGCTTATTGTTGCATACTTATCATCTACTCTACCATTTATAGTTACGTCTTCTGATAATTTCTTTGTTGTATTTTCTTCATAATAATGAACTATTACTTGTGTAGCTTTCTTTCTATAATAGTAGATTACTGTGATTTCATCTTCAGTCATTGTTCCATTTTTATTTCCAGGTTCAGCAACCAGTTCATATTTGCTTGGTATATCTGAGGCACTTTCTGTTTCGTAATTGTCGAATACCTTACCTGGTATCTCAACATCATTAGAAACTTTATTTGTTGTGCCTTCTTCATAATAGTGAACTGTAACTTTTGTCTCTTTCTTTGTGTAATAAATATTAATTACATTTTCTCCTGTTCCAATTGTTAGACTATTTTTATCAACTGAATCATAATTATAACCATTAATTTTTATAACCTCTTCATCAGAATTTATAACTGTTCCATATGTTATTTCTTCGATATTCTTAGATTGATTAATAACTTTATTTGTACCCTTTTCCAAATAGTTTACCGTATATGGATACTTCTTTAATTGATAATAATATATAACCTCAATTTGATCTTTAGTCATAGTGCCATTTTTGTTTTCAGGCTCAGCTACCAATCCATAATATTCTGGAATATCACTTGCCTTTGTAGTCGTATATTCATCATGTATTTTTCCATTAATCGTCACATCAGGACTCAAACTTGTAGTAGTTCCTTTAATATAATGATGAACAACCACACTAGTATCTTTATATGTAATTCCTGCATTAACAAACTTTTCATTAATTATTGGTATATCCAAACTATCCAAAGATGTAATTAAATCCGTTCTCCTATCCTCATTAAACTTACTATTAATCTCTTTATTCTCGCCAACGTCTTTCAACGTAATTTCCTTCTCATCATCTGTAATACTAACTTGAATTCTATACTTTCCTCTAACCATATTTTCGAACTCATAATGTCCATCAGCATCAGTTAAAACATCCTCAATTTTATCTCCATCAATATCAACAGCTTGACTTCCATCTTCTTGCAATAGCTCAACTTGAACATTCTGTATTTTTTCCTCACCGTCATCCATAATACCATCTTTATTGCTATCAAACCACACAGTTCCCTCAACACTTCTCTTAATATCTTGAACAAGAATTATAGATGTTTCCATCTTTTCAGTATTCTTATCAATTTGAGCAGTAGCCGAATTTTTATAAACATCTCTAGGTCTATTTCCGTTTGTTTTTAAATAAATATCAACCTCTAATCTATTTCTTGGACCAATCTCACCAATTAAAGCATATGCTGTTAAAGATTCATCATAATCGGTTTTTCCAGTAGTTTCAGTCCATTCACTTGTTAATCCTAAATTCTCATCCTTAACATCAGTATTAGTTTTCACGCTCTCTTCATTAGAAACATACAATTTCAAACCACTCGTATCAACAGCTGTACCAGAAGAGTTTTTCAAATTAACATTAATATTTTTAACCATGTATGTACCATTATAATTAGTACCTCTGTTATCTCCATTATAAGGCAATATATCTAACAATTGAAAATCTTTAATTGGATCATCAGTCTTATTAATACACGTAATTTTATAATGAATTAATCCATTAATTTCTATTATCGGTGTCTCCGTTGTTTTATATAAGCTGTAACTAGACAAGTTTGTAACTTGCACTGAATGTTTAGCCGTTCTCGTACTTGGTAAAGATGCTCCAATCTTATCTGCTTCAACCAATGCAACAGTTTCAAACTGTTTTCCATTTGGCGTTTCTTCATCAATTTTTGCACTAAATATAATTGGTGTAATAGCAGTATTTGTTGTGCAATTATATATTTTCCATACCAAAATCGTTGTACCATCATCATTTTTTATAATATCTGGTTCATCATAATTACTGCTTCCAGGAACATATGTTAATCCAACCGGCAATGTATCATTGACCGTAACAGTAACATTTGAAATATTCACTCCTTGCTTATTTGCCATTGACAACGTAGGTGTTAATTTATATTTCACTTCATATTCGTTACGTCCTACATCATAATTAACCTTAACTGAACCATCTTCAACTCTGTCCTCAACATCATTAGATATTTGTATTTTACCGCCAATAATTAATAAAGATTGTCCATAAGAATAACTACCATTATGTGTTCCAGCAATAATATTTCCGTTTTCATCATAAGCAGATTTTATATAATTACTCTTTAATAGAACATCTGCCTTAGGAATTTCAACGTCCCTATTTAATCTTGTATACACACTTCTATCGAGTTGGTTATCTTTATAATACAAATTAGCTTCACTAACAAACTGATAAACCTTACCAATTTCAGCATTTTGAGTAACATTCAAAGCTATTTGCAATGCACATCCAGAGCTAAAACTACAATGGCCACTCACTGATTCAAAAAGTATTCCAACACAAACCGCATTTTCGCCAAGCTCTGCCTTCAAATCATCAATGCTTTCATAATACAACAAATCAGCTTCAACCAGCTTTTTCATCTCATCATCATCAGACCAATTAGTACCATCTTTTTTAGCAGCATACAACATTTTAAACTCTATATCATTTAGTCTTGTAGCATTTGTAGATACTCCAGCTTTTTTATTTCCAGCAACACCATTAATTTTCGTTGAATTAAAAGCTTCTCCATCAAATTTCATTAAAACATCTACACTATAAACATCTTGCCTTGAATCATTATTTGAACCAGCTGTAAAATCATATCTATATACAAAATCTTGTCCCACATATGCACGTGCATCACCATATGTATAATATGAATACAAACCATTTTCTCCTCTATCCCATGCCTCAGTTAACCAATTGTAAGTTGAAAAATCACCTGGCAAATATATAACATGTTGCAGGCTTGAAGAATTATCAGTAGATTTCATTTCAGAATTAACTTTAGTACCAGAATTAGATGTAGTAGAAAAATTCTTAGCTTCAACATTTAAATAATAATTGTATCCTCCTTCAGTTGTTTCATCTGTATATGGTACTAAAACTTGAAAATATACTGTACTAAAACATCCAATATTATCAGTATATACACGTGGTTCATATGCTCCATTTCCTGCACCATATATAGGAAATTTTCCATCAAATTTATAATCTTTAATATTAATATTTATCAAATTATTAGTCTGATTCATCGTAACATTACCAGAATCACAACAATATCTATCAATTATACTAGTATCTGTTGTTGCTATTCTTTTAGCACCAGGTATTCTCCATAAATGAGCAGCATGCCACGTAACATTCATATCTCTATCAGGTAAAACGCCTGTTGAATCATCATAATGATTCAATTTGTAATTATACAAAAACGGTGTAGTAGTTGATGTAATATCCTGTACATCGCTCGTATCATTCATATTGGTTTTTGTTAATTTCAATTCAACATCCAAATTCATATCCCCATTTGGATATTCAATACCTTTTAGGCCTTTATCTATTTGTTCATTATATAGCTGATAAGTAATACCATAACCATACAATCTCCCCTTTTTAGTTTCACCACCATCAGTATATTCAATCTCTTTTCTCAAGCCATCATTATTATTTAAAACAACATTGTAATTAGCTGCTGCACTTACTCTAACAGTTTGTACATCACTAACTTGAGTTTTATCAGACTCATCATTTCCATCAAGCCACATTTTAATACTAGGAGCAATTTGAGTATTGTTTGAAGCACCTTTAACAGATAAAACTAAAACAATATTCTGCTTTCCAGGAATAGTAACATCATTTTGTCCCATTTTATATTCAGCTGTTAATTTCTTACCATTCTCTGAAATAACACCAGAACCTTCTGCCCATCCCATGGAATTCAAATCCCAATCCATTACACCTTCGCATTCATCAGGTAAAACAGCTTCAATTTTTATAATACCACCTCTAAAATTTTCAACAGTAGCATCAGATTTTAAAGCCATTGTAGATTCGATTGTATACGTAATTTGATCAAATGAACGAACAATATCATTATCATCTGAACTATCATTTCCCACCTCATCATTATCATCCCAAGGGCCTGTTCCTGTTTTCATTTGCGTAATTATAGCCGATGTAATTTTGGATTCCTTTCCGATTTGTGCTTGTTCTGTCTCTGTTAATGCCTGCTTAATCTCAGCTCCATTATCATTTATCCTAGTTATAGTTTTTTTACTAAACGCAATTCCACTAATAACTAGTAAAATAATCATAGCGCCTAATATTATTTTTCTCCTCATATTCACAATGCTTTCTCCTTAAACTCATTTCTATATTACTTAAAATATAAATTACTTATATTTTAAATATAATGCTTGTTAAAGCAATGGGATAAATTTCCATAATTGCACTTGCTATTTGACATACCAGACAAAAAGCAATTCAAAACATTGAAATATCAACAAACTTAGCACTCTTTTTTATATACCATCTCCATTTCATCTCTTTTTATTTTCGTTTTTGTTACATTTTTCGACAAACTTCGACTATTCGCTACGGAATAAAGGATTTAAGAAGTCATTCTTATTTTTAGTTATACAGCTCTTAAAAAATTTCATAAAACATTTAATTTATATTAACAAGTTTCCAATTACTCAAAAAAAGAACGTTGCTCCTAACAACGCTCTTCCAATTCATATTATTTTTTAATTTACTCGCCAAAAATAAACTCTTTTAGTGTGCAAATAATCTCTCTAACTTTTGACATTTTTTTAACAGAAATCTCCATTGGTAAAAACTCACCATACTCTTTAGGAATATCAACAACTCTACCATATTTAACAATTTGATTCTTTTTAAAAGAAATATCATCCATCATCTTCTTGCAAAAATCATCATAAAAACTATAATTCTCAGGTAAGATTAAATACTTTCTAAACTCAACTAATTCTTCTTCAAACTCACGAATATCATCAAAAGTATCAATTTTAACAAATCTCTTTTTAAAACAATTCTCAATAATCATATTTTGAATTTTTAAACAAATAGAAGTAATATTTTTCTTCTTTCCCTCAATCTGACGTTGTAATAATTTTGACTTTTCTCCTGAAGCCTCTGAAATCTGCAACTTATGAGACAACTTAGACAACTCATTTTCCAAATGCAACAATTTATCAAGATCCATCTCAACCTCATAAAAAGTATCCGGCGTAGAATTGCTTGTAAAAGCCCTCTCAAACATTGGTGAACTATAAAGCGTACTAAAATACAAAGCTTCATCACCAGTGAAAAATGTCATTTGAGAAACAAGCGCACACTCCAAAGGATAAAACTCTGGACTCTCTGAAACGAAAGACATTCCATAATATGTAACATTATCAAACATAGGCTCTCTTGCCATTCTACACGCAATCAATTGAACAGCCGCCTCATTCAAAGCCAAACCAGTCGTACTATTCAAATCATACAAACCAAGTTTAACAAGATTCCCTTTTTCATCTTTAAATTCCTGCAAATAATGTATACACTCATGTATTGCAGCAATATCCATCTTATTTAAATCTAATTTTTCATTAAAATATATTGCATTTTTTCCATACACATATTTTGCACTAGCATTATCGTCCATGCTCGCAATAAACATGTCAAGCCTTGATATCTGAATAAAAAGCTCACTCTGAGAAAGATGTAATTCTGGAAAAGACTGACAAATCTTTTCAGAAATAAAAGAAGCAATTTTATTAATATTCATCGTATCAAGTTTTCTAACATTACTAATGCCCTCTTTTTTTAGTAATAAACCTATCCCCATAGCCAATCTCCTAAATCTAATCATCTAAGTATATTATACTAACATTCATTTCCAAAAGGTATAACATTTTAATTAAAAAAATATTACAAAACATTAACACTCCGCAAATTTATAGCGAAGTGCTTAAATTATTTTTCCGAATTTTGCATAATCTCTTCCATTACAAAATCCTTAGACATATTTCTTATATATCTATACTCATTACCTTTTAACTTTGGATCAAAGTTGCAAATAGCCTTATATTCGCAGTATTCACAAGGTGTTTTTTTAGACATATAATAAGGTTTAATATCAATTTTTCCTTTAAAAATTTCATTTGAAATTTCAGAAATTATATGTTTTGTATATTTTTGCAATCTATCAAATTTTTCTCTATCCAAAACATTTGACTTTGTCTTACTAATATTTCCTTCCTTGTCTAAATAAACCGGAACAGAGTCCGAATAGCTTGATGGGGCAATTTTAGTGTCCATCATTTTTATAATATCAAGATCTGCAACAACCAAACCTTTCATTCTAAATTTCTTATTTAGTTGTTTCTTTATCTCGTCATCACTCAAATTTTTATCTGCTTTAATAATCGTATCAAGCAAATTAAAATATAAAACACCAGCAGATTCAAACTGCTTCTGCTCAGCCATTTCATCCAAATAAGTAAGTAACTGTATCTGAATTCCAGAAACCACCTGATTTAAATCAACATCCTTAACTGAAGACTTGTAATCAATTATTCTAACATAAGTATTATCAGCAGTTTTAGCAACATCAACTCTATCTATTTTTCCTGTAACAACAACTTGATTACCATTATCCAAAGTTATTTTCATTGGCTTAAACTCAGCCTTTTCATTAAACTCAATCTCATGGCCATATAGCTCAAACTTGCTATTTTTCAACTGATCAATAATATAATCAATTGACTCATACACAACTTTTTTAAGTCGTTTAGTTAACACAACAAACTTTGGTGAACTTGAAAAAATATAATTTTTATGCATTCCAAGTTTTTCATTAATAATTTCCTCAATAATTTTATATAAATCTTCTTTTGAAATTGTCTTTACATCAAAATCTCTAGCTTCAATCTTAGAAAAAACTTCATCAATAACTTCATGCATGAAATTACCTGTGTCCAAAGGTCTAATCTTAAACTCCTCTTCCTCTTGCAATTTCAATCCATATTTTAAATGGAAAGAAAATGGGCATCTTCTGTATTGTTCAAGCCTTGAAACACTAGTACGCAAGCTACCTCCATACATTTTTTTTATATTATCCTCAGTAACTGTTTCTGGAACATTTGAATATTTTGCTCCTCTTAAAATTCGTTGCATTCTTGTAGTCTCATTCTTCTCATACCATGAAATTACATTCTTCCATTCATCATCAATCTTATCAGTATCAATATATTCTTTATACTTCTCCACCGCTGAATCCAAAGTTGCCTCTTTTGTTGTTATCTCATAATCCTTCTCAATTACATCACTCTGCTCTTTAATTTTAGGAAAAAT
This sequence comes from uncultured Clostridium sp., assembly GCA_900556975.1. Classification (GTDB taxonomy): domain Bacteria; phylum Bacillota; class Clostridia; order TANB77; family CAG-508; genus UMGS1994. The sequence goes on from USQZ01000018.1 coordinate 23,756, forward strand.
CTTTTTAATCTGTGCTATTAAAATTGAATTTCTAAGCGCCTTTCCTTCCTCATCAGCAATCGGATAAGACAAATACAATTTTTTCTCTGGAGTAGTAAGCACCTTATAAATATTAAATTGGTTCTCATACAATAATTCAATTGAATTTTTCGCCAACTCAACATTATGCTCTTTTAATAGCTCTCTATCATTATCATTTAAAAATCCCTCATCTTTAACAACACTTGGGATTACGCCATCATTAAGTCCAATCAAAAACAAAGCTTTAATTTCTTTAGATTTTGACCTATCAATATCTCCAAACAAAACTTGATCAAAAGACGTAGGAATCTTTCCAAATTCAGATTTTGAAATTCCAATCTGAAGAATTTTATTAAACCTATCAAAAGACATTTTCTCATCATCAAAAATCAAAATCATTTCATCTAAAACATCGAAAAATAGTTTTATACCATTTCTATATTCCTCAGCAACCTCAATCTGTCCAGCCTCTTCAAACTCATCAGCCTTATCTAAAATTCTTTGCTGAACACCATTTTTTTGAATAAACTCATATAAACAAAAACTGATTTCTTTAGCTGTTTTCTCACCTTGAAGCCTCTTTTTAAAATCAAGTATTGGCACAATTATCTTGTTTTTCGTAGCATTAATTCTTTCTTGAATATCATTTTTTTCCTCATATTCAAAATCGCCCTTATACCACTTTGTACCTCTTATCCCCCATTTATTAACATAGTTTTCTAGCAAAAATATATCATCATCAGGCACGTCTAAAATACCAGATTTTATATAAGAAAACATCGCCTCGTATGAAAAATTAGTCGTAAAAATATTAAGCAAAGAAACAATATATTTCATAAGAACATTGTTATTAATATCCTTTTTCTCATCAATAAAAACCGGAATATTAAACTTACCAAACACAGATTTAACATCACTTGAATATGTATCAATATTTGCACAAACAACAGCAATATCTCTAAATCTATATTCATCTTCCTTAACCAATTTCAAAATAGTTTTAGTAACATTCTCAATTTCACTCATTGGAGTTTGTGCTGAAAATATTGAAATATCCTCAGTTTCATCCTCCCATTTAGTAGGACTAACTGAATATATGCTCTTTTCTAGGTTTTGAAGCTCCTTACTTAAAAATTTTTTAGGCTCTCCCATATCAATTCTATCTATAAAACAACCATTTCTCTCAGCAATTTCAAGCAATCTATCAGCAGTAATTTTGTTAAAATAATAGATACTCTCGTCCATGTTATCCACTTTTTCTAAAGAATCTGTGCAAATCGTAACAGTAATCTCCTTAGCAAGAGTGCATAACTTCTCTATTATCTGATACTCATTTGGTGTAAATCCAGCAAACTCGTCAATATAAATTACAGCATCATTAAAAAAATCTACAAGTTCAATATTTTGTGCAAGTAAATCCAATCTATCTGCTTCATCAATATAATTTCCTTCAATTCTCTTTTGATACTTTTCTAAAATATTTTTTGTATCTGTAAGTTTAAGCTGTAAATACTTATCATCAACTTTTTCAATTGTATCTTCAAGCATTTTATAATTCACATTATGCTTCTTAAACTCAGTTATCATACGCAAAGCCAATTCCAAATTCTTATCAGAACTACGCAAAAAATTCATATTTTTCTTTAGTGAATCAATCGCATCATACACAATCATTGACTTTCCAATTTTAGATAAATGAGAAGTAACATTTCCAAGGACCTCTTGAATAACCCTATCCGCCATCCTACTAAGCGTAAGCACTTCAGCATTTATACTACTATTTCCATCAATTGTTTCAAGCAAATGATTCTCCGCAGAAAAAGAGAACTGCTCTGGAACAACAATATATATCTTATTTTTATCTTTAATTTTTTCTTTTATTTCTTTAAAAATTTCAGTGGTCTTTCCAGAACCACTCTTTCCATAAATAATTCGAAATTCCATTTTACTCCTTATTTGCTTCTCTTACTACTTCTTTTAAATCATTCCAAAAATCAATCTTTTTAGACTCATCTCTAAGCAATGCAGCTGGATGAAAAGTTGGCATATACTTTATTCCTTTTCTCTCAACCCATTTTCCCCTTGAAGCCGTTATAGAATACTCTTTCCCAAGAATAGCCTTTAAAGCCACACTTCCTAATAAAACAATTATCTCAGGCTTAACTAACATTACCTGACTTCTTAAATAATCCAAACAAGCATTAACCTCGTCTTGCTCTGGATTCCTATTCATTGGTGGTCTGCACTTCACAACATTTGCAATATACACTTCTTCCCTATCTATTCCAATTCCTTTAAACGCCTGATTCATAAGTTTACCAGCCTTACCAACAAAAGGTATTCCCTGAATATCCTCGTCCGCCCCAGGGCCTTCACCAATAAACATTATCTTAGCATCCTTATTTCCAACTCCAAGTACAATATTAGTACGATTATTACACAATTTACATTTGTTACAATTTTGTATTCCGTTTTCTAGTTCCTTAAATGTTTCATACATTTCAACATCACCATTTCTCTTCTATTCTGTTGGCAAGCTTATAATAGCAGTTGACAATTTATATTCTTTTCCCTCTCCTCTAAAAGAATGAATCACATCACTATTACATAAGCTACAAATTCCACAGTCATAAATATTTCTCTTCTCAATACCTTTTCTCTTTAGTAACTCATTATTTATTCCAACCGTATCTATAAAATATTTTCCTTGATTATATCCATTTAAAATGAAATCATTTATATTATCCAAGAAAGAAAATTTATCATGAAACATCTCCTTAACATCTGTATCCACTTCAAAACAACACTTCCTAATGCTAGGACAAATGCACACAATAATATCTTCTGGATTAGAATCATATTTACTCATCATCAAATCAATAGTATTCTCTATAATCCTTTGATATGAACCCTTCCAGCCCGAATGAACATTAGCAATAACTTTTTTCTTTTTATCATATAACAAATACAAAATACAATCTGCATTCGTTGTCGCCAAAACAATTCCTTCTTTTTGAGTAATTAACCCATCCACATCTTTAAGCAAAAATGGCTCATAAACAGAATCTATGCACTTTACAACATTCGTATGACTTTGCATTGGTCTAACAACATTTTTGTAATCCACACCAATACATTCACACAAATTCTTATAACTCTGTTTTTCCAAATCTTTATCCAAAGATTTTCCTATGTATTTTAAATTTAAATTATCGCTTTTCAAAGCATATGCATGATTAACACCCAAATTTAATAGAACTCTAAATTGAATATAATTCATTCCATTTTTGGATGTCTGCATAACAATTTCATTTGTTAAATCTCTCATCTATATTACCTTCCATTAGCACATATCATATCATTAAATTTCACAATTTACAATTAAAATTTAAGATATTTATAAGACAAATTTTGACAAAAATATTATAGTTAATTTTTGAAATGACGCGCAGTTTGAGAGTTTTTATCAGGCATACTAAACAAAGTTTAGAAAGTTTAGTTGACCGTAAAATCTCTCAGCAAGGAATTAAAAAATTAAGTATAATATTTTTTATTAATTTTTTATATTTTTAAAGATAATTAAATTAATTTTTGTTACTTGCAAAGAGATTTTACCACTCCTTAAACTTCGTTTAAGCGTTAGGTAAAAACTCTCAAACTGTGCGTCACTAAAAATTAAATTTAATTATCTTTTTTATTCTTATACTACTATACTCAAAAAATGAGGGGAATCCCCCTCATTTTTTTAATCAAATCTTGTAACTTGGAAACCATTCTGCCATTTTTCATACCGAACCCTGTTCTCGATTTTCTGAACTTCTACATATTTTTCCTGAACACAATCCCAGTCATCTTTCCGAAAAGACTTCTCTCTATCCTTAACTCTATCATAGCAATCAAGGGCAATAGCGATAACATAGTCCATTTCATCCAAGAAAAACTTCAAATTTTCAGGATCATACTTGACCTGAATATGCTCAGTGCTGAACATCTTAACACCTGGTTGGTTTTTCACTCTCAGATAGGTATTATAAATTTGTATAAGCTCCTCAGCATAAACTACAAAAGTATAGCCATCTGAGACCGTTCTTCCGACATAATAGCACCAAATCAGAAAAACACCGAGTAACACAATTGCAATAATAATTCCATACCGCATACTCCGTACCTCCTTCAGATTTTTGATATTGGTAATTATATCACAAAAAGGTTGATATATCAATCCTTACGCTCATTTATATATTGATTTCTTGCTTCAATTGTCTGAACATTAATAGTTTTTCCTTTTTCAATTCTTTCCAAAATAGTTCTATTCATACATTCGATAACTGCAGCTTTCAAATCCTTTTTAGCAAGTTCATAAACTTCAGCAGTTCCAGCATATTTTCTATCTTTACCAGTAGAATCAGCAACATACAAAATCTCAGCAAGCAAACTCATATCTTTTTCTCCAAGTGTATGACTATTTATAGCCTTTACCATATCAGGCGTATATCCAAATTCTTCTTCACAAATTTTAGCTCCAACAGGCGCATGTAACATTCCTGGGCTTTTAAGTTCGAAATCACTAATAGGCAAATTACGATCCTGCATAAATTTAATTTTATCCTCATGACTCATCTCTTTAGCGATATCATGTGCTATACCAAGTAATCTAGCTTTTTTAACATCAGCACCATATATTTTTGCATACTCAACACATCTTTCTTCAACACATTCAGAATGATAAAATCTTTTTTCTGATAATCTCTTCTTTACTTCATTTTTTACTTCTTCGTATTCTTTCATATTTGCTCCATTTTCTAATTTTAATTATTTACTAATATAATTTGATATTCCGTCATATATCTCGCCAAATTTCATGGAATTTGACGCTTTTAGCAAAACAGTATCCCCTTGCACAAGCATGTTATTCAAAATTTTAATAGCTTGTTCATTTAAATCACAAGAATATACATTTTTAGCACTCATTCCCTCTGCCACTGCCATTTTTGCAATATTTTTTGCCTCTTCACCAACAGTTACTAACATATCAATTTTATTTTTAGCAACCTCTTTTCCAACCTTCTCATGAATCTCTTTACTAAAACTTCCTACCTCTTTAATATCACCCAAAACAGCTATCTTCCTTCCGCGATCAAGATTTGCTAAATATTCCAAACTTGGTTTTATAGACTCAAAACTAGCATTATAATAATCCTTAATTAGCAAAATATCATTTACTTTTTCTATATCTAATCTATTTTTTGTAATTTCAGCATTTGCAATCGCCTTTTGCATTTTGTCAATTGGAATATCATACTCCATTCCAACCGCAATCGCAGACAAAGCATTCAAAATAAACACCTCACCAGGCTTTTGAGTAGTAAATTCATACTCATTTGAATTAAGTTCAACCCAAAACTCATTTGAGTTCTCTGTCATTTTAATTTTAGAAGCCACATATTTACTCTTTTCATGAACACCAAAAGTTATTTTCTCAGCAGTTTCATCCTCCAAATTCCACTTATGAAGCATATCATTGTCATTATTTATTATAACTTTTTTATTTGTCATTCCATCTAAAATCTCAAGCTTAGCCTTCAAAATATTCTCTCTAGAACCCAAATTTCCAATATGAGAAGTACCAATATTAGAAATCACACTCAATGTAGGTTTTGCAATATTTGTAAGCTCATGAATTTCTCCCAAATGATTCATTCCCATCTCAATAACCAAAGCATCATGATCCCTCAAACTCATTATAGTCAATGGAACACCCAATCTATTATTCTTATTTCCCTGTGTTTTTTGAACATTAAATTTCTGAGCCATAACTTCAGCAATAACATCCTTTGTACTAGTCTTTCCAACACTTCCAGTTATAGCAACTACCGGAATATCATATAAACTTCTCTTAACCTTTGCAATCTCGACAAGCGCATCCTCAACACTAGGGACAAGAACAATAGTAGCACTTTGGGCAAATTTATTTAAATCTTCATCAGAAAAAATATTATTCTCAACAAAGCACACCTTCGCACCACTTTTTATAGCATTTCCACAGTACAAAGTACCATCAGTTCTTTCACCCTTCAAAGCAAAATATGCTTCATCAGGCTGTAAAGTTCTAGAGTCAATACATGCCCCAGCAAACTCCGCATCGGCCAAACCGCATAAAACAGTTCCATTAACCCTTTCTAAAATATCATTAACACATAATTTTTTCATAAAATCACCTTAATTCTAAACCATACATTTGCTATATATTAATATTCACAAACACAAATTATATTAACACTATTTACCCAATTTGTAAAATTAATTGCATATTGAATTGTCTTTAAAAAAACTTATTTATATAAAGAAAAATACATATCAAAATTTTTTCACACCTTGCTGTCGCATTCCTCAGAATTTGAAAATAAGGATGTTTTCATAACATCCTTATTTTCAATCCGGGTAGAATGCTTCAATCGAACTCACTTCGTTCGTTTGGTCCCTGCGCGGTGA